>CALGIA010000412.1 GCA_937916005.1 uncultured Rhodospirillaceae bacterium | reverse complement strand
AGGCGCATCAATCAGGTGGTCGCCGGCCTGCCCGACGATGTCACGATCACCATGCATCAATGCCGGGGCAACCGGGAAGGGCTCTGGGCCGCCGAGGGCGGCTATGATTTCGTGGCCGATATCATGTTCAACGAGATCAATGTGGACGGCTATTTCCTGGAATACGACACCGAACGGGCCGGCGGGTTCGAGCCGCTGCGTTTCGTGCCCGGCGGCAAAGTGGTCGCGCTCGGCCTGGTATCGACCAAGACTGCGGAGCTGGAATCCGTCGACGCCCTGAAACGCCGCATCGAGGAAGCCGCGAAATTCACACCCATCGACCGGCTCGCGCTCACCACCCAGTGCGGTTTCGCCAGCTCGATCAAAGGCAACCCCATGACCGAGGCGGAAGAAGAAGCCAAGCTGGCGCGGATCGTGGAAGTCGCCCGCGATGTCTGGTCCGACGCTTAACGCCTGAATCAAAACCGGCCCCCGCTTTCACGGGGACCGGTCCTTTTGATTTTCAAATTGATTTTCGATTTAAGGCGCGCGGGCTAATTGGTATTGAGTCCCGCATCCTTGAGCAGCTTCAGAATCTTGGGCGGCGACATGGGCAGTGATGTGGGCCGGATGCCGATGGCGTCGCCGATGGCGTTGCCGACCGCGCCCAGCGTGGGCGTGACGGGCACTTCGCCCACACCGCGCAGCCCATAGGGGTGACGCGGGTTGGGAACTTCCACGATCACCGTATCGACCATGGGCACGTCCGAGGCCACCGGAATGCGGTAATCCAGGAAGCCCGGATTTTGCAGCCGGCCATCTTCGCCATAGATATATTCCTCATTCAGGGCCCAGCCGACGCCTTGTATGGCGCCACCCTGATACTGACCTTCGACCTGAAGCGGGTGGATCGCCTTGCCGGCATCCTCGATCACCGTATAGCGCTTGATGTCGACCCGACCGGTTCCCCGGTCGACTTCGCAATCGACCAGATGCACGCCAAAGCCCGGCCCCGCCCCCGTGACGTTCATTTCCGTATGACCGGAAATCGCGCCGTGGGAGACGCTGGTCTTGGCCGCGATTTCGGCAATCGACATGGGCTCGAACTCACCCACATTCGAGCTGGATGGATGAACCGCGCCGTCGACGAACTCGACGCCTTCGACCGGCACACCCCAGATTTCCGCCGCGCGCCTGCACATCTCGGCGATGGCCTGGCGGGCGGAATCCACGATCACCATCCCGGCCGAATAGGTCGTCCGGCTGCCGGCCGTGACCCGGTTATTGCCCATCATGGCCGTGTCGGACAGAATCGCGCGGACCTTTTCGACCGGCACCCCGAGTTCTTCCGCCGCCATCATGGACAGCGAAATACGCGAGCCGGCAACATCCGATGTCCCCACCATGATGGTGACCGAACCGCCGGGCGTAATGGTCAGCGATCCCGTGGTGTCGCCATCCCGGTTAAACCAGAATCCGGTCGAAACACCCCGTCCCCACCCTTCGGGAAGCTTGGATTTGTAATGATCGGTCTGCTTGGCGGCTTCCAGGGTTTCGACGAAACCAATTCTCTCAAAGGTCTGGCCGAACACGGTGGTGTCGCCTTCCTTGGCGGCATTCTTCAGCCGGAAATCGATCTGGTCCATGCCGACCTTATTGGCCATCTCAGAGACAAGGGCCTCGACGCCGAACACGATCTGCGGCACACAGGGCGCCCGGAACGCATTCACCTTGGGGCGGTTCGACACCACCTCGCAGGCCACCGTATGGATGTTGTCCAGGGCGTAGCGGGTGAACATCGCCCACGGCCCGTTGAAGAACATGGACCCGGTGAAGGCGCCGGTCTGGAAGACCAAATCCGCCTGGGCGGCGGTGATCTTGCCGTCCTTGGTGCAGCCCATCTTGATTTTCGACTTGGTCGCCGAAACCGGGCCGGTGCAACGGAATACTTCGTTGCGGGTCAGCACGATCTTGACGGGCCGGGCCGATTTCCGGGACAGAACCGCAGCGACAGGCTCGGCATAGGGGCTGGTCTTGCCACCGAAACCACCGCCCATTTCCGACTGGGAGACCCGGATTTTCGCCGAATCGATTTTCAGAATTTCGCCAATCCGGTCCCGGAACACATGGATGCCCTGGGTGCAGCAATACAGCTCGATCTGACCATCCTGCGACGCCGACGCCACGCAACCCTGGGGTTCGATATAGGATTGATGCATGGGCTTGCTGTCATATTCGCCCTCGACGATGAAATCGGCTGCGGCGAAACCCTTTTCCACATCGCCCATTTCGCAGACCAGGCGTTCAACGACGTTGGTGGGCGTGTCTTGGGCCCCCTCGACGCCCTTGGTGCGAAGATGACTATGCAGGATCGGCGCGCCCGGCTGCATGGCTTCGACCGGATCGATGACATGGGGCAGAATTTCATATTCGACCTTGATCAGCTTCAATGCGCGCCGGGCGATTGATTCGCTGGTCGCCGCCACCGCCGCGACCGGATGGCCGTCATACAGGACCTTTTCCCGCGCCATGATGTTTCGGCTGAGATCGCCGCCGGGAGTCCCGGCCTGCAGTTCCGGAAAATCATCGCGGGTCGCCACCGCATTCACCCCGGGCAGAGCTTCCGCCGCCGACGTATCGATGGATTTCAAAATGGCATGGGCATGGGGACTGCGCAGGATTTTGCCGAACAGCATGCCGGGCAGATACATATCGGCGCCGAATTTGGCGCGGCCGGTAACCTTGTCGGGCCCGTCATGCTTGACCGGGTTGGTGCCGACAACCTTGAGCTTCTGATCCGGATTGAATTTACTGTCTTCGAGAATAGTCGCCATTGTCAGTTCCCCCTCATTTCTTCAGCGGCCGCCATAACGGAGCGGATGATCTTGTCGTACCCGGTGCAGCGGCACAGATTGCCCGCCAGCCAGAACCGGATTTCGGTTTCCGTCGGGTTCGGGTTTCTTTCCAGCAGATTTTTGGCTGCGATGAGAATTCCCGGCGTGCAGATGCCGCACTGCAGGCCATTGAGTTCGAGAAAATTGCGCTGCAAGGGATGCAGTACATCGCCGTCGGCCATGCCTTCGATGGTGTCGATGGATTTGCCGTCGGCTTCCACGCCCAGCACCAGGCAGGAACACATCAGCCGTCCGTCGACCATGACGCTGCACGCGCCGCAATCGCCGGAACTGCAGCCCTCCTTGGTGCCGGTCAGATGCAGTTCATCGCGCAGCACATCGAGCAATGTCTGATCGACCTCGCAGAGGACTTCATATTCGTCACCGTTGACAGTGGTCGTTATATGGGTTTTTGCCATTAGTTCTTTCTCGCTCGTTCGAGTGCAACCAGAGCCACGCGCCGGGCCAGAACGCCGGCAACGTCGGTGCGAAATTCAATGGTCCCGCGCTTGTCGTCAATCGGCCGGCATGCGGCCGAGGCCGCCTTGGCCAGATTGTCCAGCGCCGCTTCGTCCACTTTCGTGCCGATCAGCGTGGCCGCGGCTTCGTCGACCAGCAGGGCCGTCGCCGCAACCGCGCCGAGACACACGCGCGCCGCGATGCAGGTCCCATCGCCATCCAGCGTCAAATTGACGCCAACGCCGACCACGGCGATATCCATCTCCGTGCGCGGCGTGAAACGCTGATAAGCCTCACCCGAATGGGCGGGCCGCTTCGCGAAATTGAAAGCCACGACGATTTCGCCCTTGGCCAGGGAGGTTTTCCCCGGACCGACCGCAATATCCTCGACCGGGATGTCCCGCGATCCGTTGGGGCCAACGATTGTCGCCGTTGCGCCCGCGGCGATCAGCGGCGGCGGGCTGTCGGCCGCCGGCGAAGAATTGCACACGTTCCCGCCGACCGTTGCGCGGCCCTTGACCTGAATCGAGCCGATCAGGCTCACGCCTTCGATGACCCCGGGCCATGTGGCGCAAAAACCCTCATGCTCCATCAATTCCATGCCCGTGACCGCCGCGCCGACGCGATACCCGCCATCGACCTGATCAATGCTGCGCATTTCCTTGATATTCTTGATATCGACCAGAAGATCCGGTTCGATCATCTCGTTATCGATCTGAATAATCAGATCGGTCCCGCCGGCCATCACCCGCGCACTGCCCTCGGCGCCGCCCAGCAACGCCATCGCCGCGTTCAGGTTTTCAGGCGCCTCATATCTTAATCCAGTCATGACTCTCCCTTCAGGTTCTTGCTTATGGCTTTATCGATAGCACATTCGACCTCTGTGTCCCGACAATTTTCTACGGTTTTTGAGGTCGGCGCTAGCTTGACTCGCTTGGTGGAGAAATTTAAATTAAAGTTGAACACTCCGTCCACTGTGTGGACACAAAACACACTCCGGCTGAATATAATCAATGCCCCCCGAGTCACCCGTAGAGCCAACAAATTCCGGAACGAAAAGCATTCGCGCGGTTGAGCGCGCGATTGACGTTCTGAAATGTTTTGGGCTGGAAACGCCGATTTTGAGCGTCACGGATATCCAGCACCGGCTCGGCCTGTCCCGTCCGACGATCTATCGCCTGCTGCATACGCTTGAAGGCAAGGGCATGGTCCGGTCGTGGGGTGACCCGCAACGGTTCGAACTGGATGCAGGGGTGGTTGAACTGGCCGGGTCATGGCTCGGAAAATCCGATATCACCCAGGCCGCCCAACCTTTCCTGTCCGAATTGTGGACGGAAACCGACGAGACCGTGGCCTTGTTCGTACGCACGTCTCCGAAACGTAAAATCTGCGTCAATGAATTGCGCAGCCGCCAGCCTTTGACCTTCACCCGGGGCGCGGGATTCACCGAATCCACCACGGTCGGCTCATCGGGCAAGATCATGATCGCCTTCATGACGCCGGACGAAGCAGAACTGGCGCTGTCGGAAATAAATAATCCACGGGCGCGCGCCGCGCTGGATGCCGAGTTGAACGACATCAGGCGGGACGGCTACTCCATGTCGACGGGCGAAATCCTCACCGGCGCCATCGCCATCGCCGCGCCGGTCTTCAACAACGACGGTGACGTGGCGGGCTCGGTCTGCCTGTTCGGCCCCGAAGCGCGGCTCGACGGCGCATCGCGGGAAAGATGCGTCAAGCAATTGCTGAAAACGGCGCAAAAAATTTCAATCGCGGTCGGCTATCGTCCGAAGGGACGGATGGCCGAGGCAGCGGAATAAAGGAGAAGCATTCATGGATGGCAACGCCGTCATACGGGATTTCGCATCGATGGTTGACGACCGGGTCGATGAGGGCATGTTTCGCATCGACCGCTCGGTCTATACGGACAAGGCGGTCTTCGACGCCGAGATGGAAAACATCTTCGAAGGCTCCTGGATATTTCTGTGCCACGAAAACCAGATCGCCAAGGCGGGGGATTATTTCGCGACCGAGATGGGCCGCCAGCCGGTTTTCATCAGCCGTCAGGAGAACGGCTCCATCGGATGCTTTATCAATGCCTGCACCCACCGGGGCGCCCTTCTCACCCCGCTGAAACAGGGCAACGCCAAGGTGTTGACCTGCCGTTTTCATGGCTGGTCTTTCAATTGCGACGGGCGCTGCGTCCAAATCAAGGCCGAAGACACCGGGTTTCCCGAAGAAGGCTTCGACCGATCGCATTTCAATCTGCGGCCCATCGCGAAGGTGGAAAGCTACCGCGGCTTTATATTCGGCAGCCTGTCGGATGACGTGCCGACCCTGGCCGAACATCTCGGCGCGGCGGCCAAGTGGATCGACCTTTTGGCGGATCAATCAACGGATGGGCTCGAAGTCGTGCCCGGCAGTTCGACCTATATGATCCGGGGCAATTGGAAACTGCAGGCGGAAAACGGCGTCGACGGCTATCACGTGTCCACCGTGCACCGCGTCTTCGCCACCACCATCGTCAATCGCCAGTCAAAGTCCGAATATACCGGAATGAAAAAGACCGAGGCCGGGCGCATCACCGGCCAGGTGACATCCCGCGGCTATGATCTCGGCGGCGGGCACATGTCGATCTGCGCCCTGCACAC
>CALGIA010000411.1 GCA_937916005.1 uncultured Rhodospirillaceae bacterium | reverse complement strand
TGCTGTTTCACCGAGACCGGCCAGCCGAGCGTCCCAGTCGGAACGCGCGGAGGCGCCGCGCGCACCGATGCCGCGCCAGGCGGCCAGGATATCGTCCGGAATTTCAAACGGCGGCGAAGTCCAGCCGAGCTTTTCGCGGGCGCCGGCTATTTCATCCGCCCCGAGCGGCGCGCCATGGGCCCCGGAACTGCCGGCCTTGGTGGGCGCGCCATACCCGATGATGGTGCGGCACGCGATCAATGACGGCGTCGGCGTGGTTTTGGCGTGCGCAAGGGCGCGCTGGATCGCGTCCGCATCATGGCCGTCGACCCGGACGGCATCCCACCCGCTGGCCTGGAAGCGCGCAATCTGGTCATCGGCCACCGAAAGTTCGGTCCGGCCATCAATGGTGATTTCGTTATCGTCATACAGCACGATCAGCTTGCCGAGCCTGTAGCGCCCGGCCAGGGAAATGGCTTCGTGGCTGATCCCTTCCATCAGATCGCCGTCGCCGGCAATGGCGTAGGTATGATGGTCGACGATATGGTCGCCATGGCGCGCCGCCATCATGCGTTCGGCCAGCGCCATGCCGACCGCGGTCGCGATGCCCTGGCCCAGCGGCCCGGTGGTGGTTTCAATCCCGGCGGCATGGCCGTATTCGGGATGACCGGCGGTGCGGCTGCCGAGCTGGCGGAAATTCCGGATTTCATCCATGGTCACATCTTCGTAACCGGTGAGATGGAGCAGCGAATAGAGCAGCATGGAGCCATGACCCGCCGACAACACGAACCGGTCGCGGTCGGGCCAGTTGGGGCGGGACGGATCAAATTTCAGGAAATGCCGGAACAGCACGGTGGCCATGTCGGCCGCGCCCATGGGCATGCCGGGATGGCCGGAATTGGCCTGTTGCACCGCATCCATGGACAGCGCCCGGATCGCATTCGCCAGCGCCTTGTGCTCAACTACCATTTTCGGGCTTTCGTGATATTTCGGACGCGAATGTACCGTATGTCGACGCGGTGCAATCTGTCGCGGCGTCCCGGTTGATGCAAGTATTTTCAGGCCGAATCGCCCCGCAATGGAAGCGAATCCGGGATAATCATCACCCTTCCGGCGTGTCGAGCGTCACACCGAGCCGCGCCCGCCGGCTGAGCCACACGCTGGGCCGGTAGCGCGGGTCCAGATAGGCATCGTGCAGGCCCTGCAATATGGTCAGAATGCGCGCGGGGCCGACGGAATCGCCGAACTCGATGGGTCCCTTGGGATAGTTGAGACCGAGCCGGACCGCCTTGTTGATATCGTCCGGCGTGGCAATGCCCTGCTGGGCGATCTCGCACCCGATATTGACGATGGCGGCAATCACCCGTTGGGCGATGAAGCCGGGGCTGTCGTGAATCACGGTAACGGGCACGCCGTCGGACGCCAGCAGCCCGTGAACCTGGTCGCGCAGATCCGGGTCCGTCACCGGCGTGGTCATCAGGGTGCGCCGTTTGTCGAGCCCGAGCAATGTATCGACGGCGACGGTGCGCTCGGCCTCGATTCCGGCGTCCAGCGCCGCCGTGGTCGCGTCCTTGCCCAAAGGCGTGACGATGCAGACGCTTCTGGCCCCCGGTTTCGCGCCGTCATCAATCTCGATGCGGTCCTTCAGCAGGGCGACCAGGGAAGCACGCCCGTCGGGCACCGCCGGATCGATCCAGACGCTGTCGGGGCGCGCATCGGGGGCGGGTTTGGGATCGGGCGCGATTTTCCTGTTGTCTTCATAGACATAATAGCCGCGCCCCGATTTGCGCCCGAACAGACCGGCGGCCATGCGCTGGCGGGTAAAAGCGACCGGGCGGAAGCGCGGCTCCTCATAGAATTGCTGATAGATGGATTCCATCACCACGCCGGATACATCCAGCCCGGTGGTGTCCATCAGTTCGAACGGCCCCATGCGGAACCCGGCGGCGCCGTCGCGCAGCACGTCATCGATGTCGGAAAACGACGCGATGCCTTCCTGGGCGATGCGCAGACCTTCCGTATAAAAACCGCGCCCGGCATGATTGACCAGGAAGCCGGGGGAGTCCTGGGTGCGCACCGGCTCGTGCCCGCAGCGCCGCGCGACCTTGTCGAGCGCATCGCAGACCCAGCCGTCGGTCAGCACGCCCGCGATCACCTCGACCACCTTCAACAGCGGCACCGGATTGAAAAAATGATAGCCCGCGACCCGGCCCGGGTTTTCGCAGCCGGCGGCGATGGCCGTCACCGACAGGGACGACGTGTTGGACGCCAGGATGCAATCGGGCGCGACGATCTTTTCCAGCTTCGCAAAAAGTTCTTTCTTGATGTCCAGATCTTCGATGACGGCCTCGATCACCAGATTGACGCCCGCCAGGCCTTCAAGACTGTCGATTATTTCCAGCCTTGCAATGGCCGCCACTGCTTCTTCCTGGGTGATATTGCCCTTTTCCGCCGACCTGTTGACCATGCGCGACACGAATTCATGGCCGCTCCGGGCCGCGCCCTCGAACCCGTCATACAGCTTGATCTTTATCCCGCCGCCGACCGCGATCTGTGCGATGCCGCGCCCCATGGTGCCGGCGCCGATGATGCCGATACAGTAATCGGGTGATGCCGGATCAACCGCCATTATCTGGTTCCTTCTATAGTCCGCCTTGCTGCAACGGCGTCCGCCATGATGCGGTCGAAAATAACTTCTACCGGTTCGATCCGGTCGGCGAAAGAGCCGCCTTGACCGACCGACGGCGTGCCCAGGTTCCAATCGCCGGACTCGTACGCCTGGCGCTGGATTTCGCCCGCGACCAGCCCGCGATAGGCCTCGAAATCATCAACGCCGTCCGCTTCCAGCGCGAGAACCCGGTCGGCGGTTTCATTGGCCATGACTCGCGAATTGTCGCCGAAGATGGTCATGATGATGCGCGTGTCGGCGGCGTCCATTTCGGCGACCCGGCGCTTGTAATCGTCATGGGCCCAGATTTCGGACGCCACAATCATGCGGGACGCCAGCAACATGCCGCCCGCGCCGAGCGCAAGACAGGCGACGAGCTGACGGCCCGTCCCCATGCCGCCGGCCAGGACCACTGGAATGGACAGCGCCTGCGGCACCTGCGCGCCCTGAACCATGGTCCCGATCAACTGCATGCCCGGATGCCCGCCGGCCTCCGCGCCCAGGATGATCACCGCATCGACGCCGGCTTTTTCCGCGCTGACCGCGTGGCGCAGCGAGGTGCATTTATGGATGACCTTGATGCCCGCATCCTTGATCCGGGGCAGGAATTCGCGCGGGCTGTAGCCCGCCGTTTCCACGAAGCCCACGCCCTCCTCGATGGCAATATCCAGGAACCGGGTGAGCTGTTCATTGGCTTCGGGCCGGGCCGAAACATAGAGATTGACGCCGAACTGCCCGCCTTGCGTGATTTCGAAACAGCGCCGCAGCTCATTGCGGAAATCATCCAGGGTCGGAAAACTTCGCGGCGTGATGAACCCCATCCCGCCCCCATTGACCACCGCGCCCACGTAGTCGGCGTTGGACAGCCACATCATGCCGCCGCAGATCAGCGGATGACGGATCCCGAAAAGCTCGGTGATCGGCGTCTTGAAAGTCCGGGGCGTCACGATCAGCCCTAGTCCCGGAAATTCGGCTTGCGCTTTTCCTTGAACGCGCCCGAGCCCTCGGTGAATTCGGAACTGGTCATGCAGACGGCCTGGGCCATGGCTTCCATTTCCAGCGCGGACTCCAGATTAGCCGGGAACAGGCCGAGCTGCCGCTTGGCGATGGCGAAGGCCATGGGCGGCATGGCGGCCAGCTCCCTGGCCAGCTCCACGGCGCGGGCTTCCACATCGCCGTCGCCGACCATGTCGTCGGCAAGCCCGGCGTCCAGCGCATCCTCGCCCTTCAGCATGCGGGCATAGAGCATGATCTGGCGCGCCCTGGCCACGCCGACCCGGCGCGGCAGGGAATATAACAGCCCGTAATCGGGCACCAGCCCGATGCGAAAAAACGGAAAGCCGAAGGTTGCGCCCTGCCCCATCACCACCGTATCGGCCAGCAGGGCGATGCCGGCCCCGGCCCCGACGGCGAAGCCTTGCACGGCGGCGATGACCGGTTTTTCCGACTCCGCAATCAGGCGAACCATCCGGTGATTGGATTTCATCCGCGCCCGCGCGCCCTGAACGGTGACGCCCGCCATGGAATCGATATCGCCACCGGCGCAAAAATGCCCTCCATTGCCGGCGATGACGATGGCGTGAACGTCTTCATCGTCGCGCGCCGCGGTCAACGCATCGATCAGCGCGTATCGCAGTTCCGGGTTGATCGCATTGCGCTTTTCCGGCCGGTTGAGGCCGATGCGGACGACGCCGTCCGCCGGTGTATCGATTGTCACGAACAGCATGTGAAATTCCCTGTTACGCTTTCATCGGGCCAATATCGCGCCTTTACCGCATCCCGGCAAGATTGCGCTTTATTCCGGCGATCCGAGACAGGCCACCCCGCACCTCCTGATAAGGATCATGCAACTATGCGACATTTGTTAGGCACGTCTGTGTCGGTGGATTTTACACATTTTGGGGATTCCGGGGAAAAGTGTCGGGTTTCTTTACACCTTTTAGAAGCCGTATATTTGTGCGCGAGTTAACCTATTGTTTTTACGTTAGTTATTTTAGCCAAC
>CALGIA010000410.1 GCA_937916005.1 uncultured Rhodospirillaceae bacterium | reverse complement strand
ATCCCGAACTGCCCATACTCCTGATGACCGGTTATGCCGCCGAACGCCAGCGCGCGCATAATCTGAACGCGCTCATCCATGATGTGATCCCAAAGCCGTTCACATTAAAGGATATCCAGAACGCCGCCGCCCGGACGCTCGACAATTAAGACTCTCGATAATTAATCTGAGTGCCGATTAAGATGCCGGATGATCGTGTCCGCAGGACGGACATTTCCGCAGTTCGGCATTCTCGTTATAGGCGGCGAAAACCGGCGGCAGATCACCCACGATATCGGTAAGCTGAACTTCCGCCCGGTGCACGCGGTCTCCGCATTTTTCGCAATACCATTCAAATGCGTCCTTGACGCCATCCGGCCGCGTGCGCTCGACCACCAACCCGATTCCATTGGGGTCGGGCCGCTGGGGCGAATGGGGAACGAAAGCCGGCAGCAGGAAGATTTCGCCTTCGCGAATCGGGATATCGCGGGGGGCGCCGTCCTCTATCACCGGCAGGACCATATCGCCCGAAAGCTGAAAGAATATCTCTTCATAAGGGTCCACGTGATAATCCGTGCGGGTATTCGGTCCGCCGATAATCTGGACGATAAAATCGCCATCCTGCCAAATGGCCTGGTTCGATACGGGCGGGCGAAGCAGATCACGATTATCGTCGATCCATTTCATCAGGTTGAATGGCGGGCTGATCGGCATGACAGTCTCCCTTTGGGGTCTTTTACGCCAGCTTGACGATAACATAAAAAATCACACCTCTTTCAAGCGACGCGATATAATCTGGCCCGGACACGGACTTTATGCAATCCGAATAAGGAGACGCAAGTTGGCTACCACCCCGGCGAAACCCCGCGAACTGGAACCGATCACCGTCAAGAGCGACACCCGCGATATTCTGGCCCACGCCAAGGAATATGGCGACAAGAACGGCCTGAACGATACGCTGATCGTCGATATCGACGCCCACGTCACCGAGACGGCGTTCTGGGGCGAGATCGTTGACCGCATCCCAAGCGATGTTTACAGGCACATGGCCAAATCCTTTCAGGACCGGGTCGGCGGCCCTCCGGGACTGCTGAACGCCCAGCCGGGGCTTGCCTATCAGGACCAGTTCGGCCGCGTGCCCCATCAGCAGAGCCAGCAGGAAGCGGTCGAGGGAACGGACACCCACCGCCAGGTGGTGCTGGCCCAGCGCGCCATGGATTCCATGTCGGTCGATTACACGGTGGTGTTTCCGACGCCCATGCTGGTGCTGGGCACCCACCCCCAGCCCGAGGTCGAGGTCGAGCTGGCCTATGCCTTCAACCGCTGGCTGATCGAGGAAGTCCTGTCCCAGGACACAAGGCTGAAGGGTCTGCTCTATCTGCCGTTCAACACGCCGGAAGCCTGCCCCGACATCGTCGAGAAATTCGGCGACGCCAAGGGCATCATCGGCACCACGGTGACCAGCACGCGGTTCCGGGCGGTGCATCACAATTCCTACATGAAGCTGTATTCCATGCTGGAGGAACGCGGCCTGCCGATCACCTTCCATGCCGGGTTCAACTGGTCGGACGGATCCATGGCCCAGCTCAACCGGTTCCTGTCCATGCATGCGCTGAGCTTCGTGCACTGCAACATCATTCACATGACCAACTGGGTGATCAACGGGCTGCCGGAACGGTTCCCCAACCTGGATGTGCTGTGGATCGAGAGCGGGCTGGCGTGGCTGCCCTATCTGATGCAGCGGCTTGATTCCGAATACATGATGCGGACATCGGAAGCGCCGCTGCTGAAGAAGAAGCCCAGCGAGTACATCACGGACATGTATTATTCCAGCCAGCCGCTGGAGCGCGACCATCCGAAGCTTCTGGAAGCGACGTTCGATGCGATCAAGGCCGAGGATCAGCTGATGTGGTGTTCGGACTGGCCGCACTGGGATTTCGACGGTCCCAGCGTGATCTGGGACCTCCCGTTCCTGGACGAGGCGGCCAAGCGCAAGATCCTGGGCGAAAACGCCGCCAAGCTGTTCAATCTGGACAACCCTTACCTCAAGAGACAGGCCGCCGAGTAAGGGAAAATTCCAGCCCGGACATGCTGCGGGGCGCTGTTCTCTCCGGTTGGGAGAGACGCGCCCCGAGTTTTTCTTTCCGCCCATCTTCTACACCGGTTCACCGGTGGTGTGGCGCTTCCCGGAACCTTTTCGGTTCTTCTTATTGCGTGGCCTGACCGGCCCTTCTTGGTTTTCGGGGCTGTTGAGCCCTTCTTTTTATCCGGTTATTTGCCGCCGTTGGTGTATCTGGTCACGGCGGCGAGATTGATGCCAAAAAACAGCATTCCAACGATAACGAGGGCGAGAAACGCCTGCTCTCCTCCGGTCATGGTCCGCTCCTTTTCAATTTCTGGAACCATTTAACCAACGAAAGAGATAATCCGCACTGATCTGAATCAGTCGGAGCAATTATTTATAAGAATCAGCCCGAATAAAGCCGGATTTTCCAAGAAATCAGCCGCGGGGAAAATGGCTTCGGAGTCAGCCGGGGGAGTCAACCTAGGGGAGTCAGCCGGGGCAGGGGATCAGTCGCGGGTTTCCTCACGCAGGAAATGCAGCCGCTTGATCACCTCGCGATCGGTGAACATGAAGATATGGGCGGTGTCCGAGACCGCCTTGTGGCTAGCCCAGCGCCAGTGCGGCACGGTGAAGACATCGTTCCGTTTCCATTGAAACGTTTCGTCGCCGATCTCGGAAACGCCCTCACCGTCAACCACCAGGCACACGGCGTTCGCCGACGAACGCGCCGGTCGGGTTGCCATGCCGCGCGATAATTCCCAGGCATAGGAATCGAGCGTCAGAATGACCGGTCCGCCATCGACCGGATTGGTATAGCGCACCCGTTTCGCACCATCGCCATCGACTGGCATGTTGCGGAATGCTTCCAGGGTCCGTGTCCAGGGATAGCGGAACATGGGCGAATGGGCGACATCGGGCGCATCGTTCACCGGCGCGAGACCGGCGGTGGCGAAGGCGGCGTCCGAAATCATTGATTTGTCCGACGGGAAATCGTTGGAGCCGGTATGTTCCGAAAACAGCGTGCCGAGATTGGCGGCAAGCGGCACATCGAGCGCATCGAGCCAGACGATCCTTTTGTCAGAATCATTGATATGTTCGTGCCACGCCCAGTTCGGCGTCAGGATCAGATCGCCGTTATCCATTTCACAGCGCTGGCCGTTGACCATTGTCGCGCCGCCGCCGCCTTCCATGATAAGGCGCATGGCGGACGGCGTGTGACGATGCATGGGCGCGGTCTCGCCGGGTTCCAATATCTGGATGCCGGCAAACAAATTCGTGGTGGTGAACGGTTTGCCCTCAAAGGCCGGATGACACAGCATGAGTACGCGGCGGACCGCGTTTTCCATGGAAACGTCGCGCGCGGCGCGTTCGACAAACGGCCCCAACTCGGACCAGCGCCACTGCATCGGGTTGTCGGGCGATGTGGGCTCCAGCGGCAAGATGTCGTGATAGCGATCCCACAACGGAATGATGTTCGCGCTTTCGAGAACGGCCGCGAAATCGTCCGGCTTGGAAGCTGTTGTTGTTTCGGCCATGGCGCTTGTCCTCTCTTAAAGAAATTCCGGCTATTCGGCGGCTGCATTTGCGACATCGGAGGCAAAGTGCGGAATCACCTTGCTGCCGAACAGTTTCATTGATCTTGCCGCGTCTTCATAGGGAATCATATTGAAATTCACCTGTAGCGAGGCAATCTCGAACCCGCCCGCCGTGGCATTGTAATCGCGCACACGCTCAACCAGTTCGTCGGGCGTTCCCACCCAGGCGGCGCCCGAGGCCATCTGGGTATCGTAATTTTCCTTTTCCAGCTTGGCAATGATTTCCCCGTAATGGGGATAATCCTTGGACATTTCGCCGCTGGTCCAATCGGACGCCGACGACACCAGAGATTTCAGATAGCGGTTGAGATTATCCCGCGCGATGTCTTCCGCCGCCCCGTGGTCTTCATGGCAGACCATATGGAACGCCAGCATCACGCGCCCGTTTCCGGGATGGCCGGCGGAACGCCAGGCGTCCCGATACAGGCCAAGCAGTTCGACCATGGCGCCGCCGCCGAGGGGAATCGCCATGACGGAATGTCCGGCGCGGCCGGCCTTTTCAAACGAAGCCGGTGTGGCGATCGCCGCCGTCCAGTACGGGATTTGTTTCTGGGTTGGACGGGGCAGCGACGTCAGTTCGCCGAAGCTGTGAAACCGGCCGTCCATTCTGACATTTTCTTCGTCGATCAGGCGGGTGATCTGGGCCACGCCTTCATCAAACCGGGCCACCGATTCATCAAGGTCGACGCCGAACCGGTGGAATTCATGGGGCAGGAACGCGCGGGCGAACCCGACCTCGACACGGCCCTTGGAAATCGCGTCCACCATCCCGACCTCGCCCGCGAGCTTGAGTGGATTATTGAAAGCAGGCAGGACCGCGCCGGTGATCAGCCGCGCCTTTTCAGAGCGCGCGGCGCAGGCTGTCAGAAAAATCAACGGGCTGGGGCTATATCCCCCATAGGATTCAAAATAATGCTCAACCGTGCGCACATGGGTGTAGCCGTAATCGTCGCACAGTTCGACCAACCTGAGGGATTCGTCGAAATAATCGCGCGCCGATTTCTGGTCCGGCCGGACATCGGGGAAAAACTGAATGCCAAATTCCATGTTCCACGCTCTCTGCTGATAATTTCGCTGCGAATATCCCAGGCGCTGGCACACCCGCCGACCCCGAATCCCGCAACAATGTCCGTGTACGGATCAAATCGCATTGATATAAATCAATCGGCGACCAATCCGCAAGCCAACTACTTCAAATCGAGGCTTCGGCGGCGGCGAGGTCGCGTAGCGCCTCAATCCTGATGAGGTCCACCCGATAGGGTTGTGGAATGGCAATCAGCCCGTCACGGGTCAATTGGGTCAGAACCCGGCTGACGGTTTCCGCCGTCAAACCGATGAAATCGGCAACATCGTGGCGGCTCATGGACAGGCTGAGGGAGGCGCCGGTCCCGCCATTGGCAATGGATTTGTCGGACAGCTGGACCAGAAAGGACGCCACCCGTTCCGGGGCGCTTTTACGGCCCAGCACGGTCATCTGGGCCTGGCTGCCGGCCAGCTCGCCGGCCATGATTTCCAGCAATTTGCTTTCAAGCGCGGGAAAGCCTGACGCCAGGTCTCGCAACCGCGCGCGCGAAACCCGGCAAAGCCGAACCGGCGTCAATGTCTCGGCGCTATATGTATGGGAGTCCCCAACGGGATAGCCGAGCAGATCGCCTTCCACAGGAAAGCCGAGGATCTGGCAACGGCCGTCCTGCAATGATTTGAATATCTTCACCGTCCCGGCATTGACGTTGTATATATAGTCAGCCGTATCGCCTTCAAAGAACACCTCACTATTGGCGTTCAGCGAAATAGTTTCGATGACGGCCTCCAATGCAGTCAACTCCGCATCACCGAACGCCGCGCAGAAGGCGCGGCTCCGGATTTCGCAGTCCCTGCAGCGGGATGAGCCTTCCACCCGTCTTTGGCCGCATGCGGCCCGTTGGGTGGCTCCGTCAGCTGCCATATAGTCCTCCTCGTCGGCGGAATATTTCGCAAGCGATGTTTCAAGTCGGGGAACGTCCCCAACCGGGCCTATTGACACAAATCAATGCGAGACAGGTTCTAACCGGCTTGTCTTGCCAAAAGGTGGATATTCCGGGACATATGATAAATCATGGAATCTCGGACCAACCACCAGTAGGAACGGATCATAATGGCCGAAATCTTTGTCGGCAAGCTGAGTGAATTCGACAGTCCCGGCCGCAAGATCGTTACCAGGGACGACATGGAGATCGGCGTGTTTCACGTCGATGGTGAGGTTTTCGCCTATGAAAACACCTGTCCGCATCAGGGCGGGCCGGTGTGTCATGGGCGCATTTTGAAAAAAGTCGAAGAAATCATCGCCAAGGACAAGACCAGCAAGGGCCTGACATTTTCATCCGAACACACCCATGTGGTGTGTCCATGGCATGGGTTTGAGTTCAACATAAAAACCGGCCGCCACCCGGGTGACCGAAATTCGGTGCTGACCCCGTTCGAAGTGAAAATTAATGACGAGGATGTTTACGTCATCGTCTAGGCTCAGGACCTATTAATTCTCTGGCGTTTTCCTCCGAACATTGATTCAT
>CALGIA010000409.1 GCA_937916005.1 uncultured Rhodospirillaceae bacterium | reverse complement strand
AGATTATCGCCAAGGTCACCAAGCGGCCGGCCAAGAACTACAAGAGCTGGGCATTCACGAACCTGGACAATTATCGCGAACCACATGCCATGACAAATGTCGCCCGCATGCAGAGGAACGTCAATGATCTGAACAAGCTGGGCATTCTCGAACCAACCCTTGATGTCGCCAAATATGTCGACATGAGCCTTGCGAAAGAAGCGGCGCGGCGGCTGAAATAATGGCAAGCGTTGCAAGGAGCGGCCGGGAACACGACAACCCGGCCGCGGCCCCGGGTATTTCAATTTCCGGGGTCTGCCATGAATACCGCCCGGCCAATGGCCGGCCCGTATTGGCGCTCGACGATATTTCGCTGGAGGTCAAGGATCGCGAGTTCGTCTCCATCCTCGGCCCGTCGGGCTGTGGCAAATCCACTTTGCTTTACCTCATGGGCGGCTTCATGCCGTTGCAGCAGGGCGAAATCATCGTCGCGGGCAAAACCGTTACCGGACCGGGACCGGACCGGGGCGTCGTGTTTCAGAATTTTGCCCTGTTCCCGTGGAAATCGGTCCGTGACAATATTCTGTACGGGCTGGAAAAGCAGGGCCTGCCCCGCGAGGAGCGCCTTGAGATTGCACAGCATTATATCGACATGGTGCATTTATCGGGATTCGAAGACAGCTATCCGTCCCAGCTTTCGGGCGGCATGAAACAGCGGGTCGCGATTGCGCGCACGTTGGCGATCAAACCCGACACGCTGCTGATGGATGAACCGTTCGGCGCGCTCGACGCCCAGACACGGAGCCTGATGCAGGAAGAACTGATCGCCATCTGGAACCGGTCGCCCACGACGGTGGTCTTCGTCACCCATGATGTGCGGGAAGCCGTGCTGCTGGCGGACCGCGTTGCGGTCATGACCGCGCGGCCGGGGCGGCTGAAAGAAATAGTCGAGACCAAATTCGCCGACGCCCCGCATGACGAAATCGTGAAATCTCCGGAATTTCTCGACAAGGTCGATTACACCTGGAACCTGGTGCGCGCGGAGGCGGTTGCCGCCGATGCGGAGAAGGCGGGATGAGCGCCGCCGCGACGTTATGGCGTTTTACGCCGCTGCTGATTATCGCGCTTTTGTGGGAGGCGACCACGAGGCTGGGGCTGATATCCGAATTCGCCCTGCCCCCCTTGACCAACGTGATCTCCTCGTTCTTCAAGCTTCTGGCGGATGATCTCCTGTATCACACCGGGCGTTCTATCCTGCGCGGCGCGGTGGGTTTCCTGTGCGCGATGGTGGTCGGCGTCCTCGCGGGAGTTCTGATGGCGTGGTACCGCCCGGTTCGCATCCTGGTCAATCCGTTGATGCGGTGTTTCTATCCCATGCCGAAATCCGCCCTGATCCCCCTGACCATCATGTGGATAGGCCTTGGGGACGGATCCAAGATGACGCTGATCTTCATCGGCTGCCTGCTGCCCATCGTGATGAGCTCCTTCAATGCGGCGCGCGGCGTCGATCAGGTGCTGATCTGGTCGGCCCGGGGAATGGGCGCCACGGAACAGCAGGTGTTATGGGAAGTCGTCGTCCCCGCCTCGATGCCGGAAATTCTCAGCGGCATTCGAATTTCGCTCGCGCTGTCTTTCATCCTGCTGGTGAGCGCCGAACTGATCATCGCCAATAACGGTATCGGCTATCTGATCGACCTGCTGGGCGAGGGTGGGGATTATGCAGGCATGTTCGCCGGCGTGATCACGATTTCAGCCATCGGATTTTTCGCCGACCGAGGATATGTGATGCTGATGCGCCGTTTCCTGCGTTGGAGGGAGTAGAATGGCGGGACCTTCCACGAATGCCGCAATTGCGCTTTCCCTGCGCGAAAATGGCATGGCCCACTGGTTGCGCATCGGGTTTTACAAAGTCGGACCGTTTTTCACCGTCACCGCCCTGCTCCTGACCTGGGAACTCGCGTCCCGGCTGGAACTGGTGATCGCCTTCCTGCTGCCGCCCCTGTCGGTCGTCCTGCTGCGCATTGCCGAAGACATGGTCGCCGGACAATTGCCGCTCGACATTGCGATCACGCTGTACCGGACACTGGTCGCCTTCGTCCTGGCTATGGTGATCGGCATTTCCCTGGGCATCGTGATTCCGCGCGTGGCGTCGATCCGATGGTTTTTTGATCCGATCATTTCCATCGGGCTGCCCATGCCCAAGATCGCGCTATTGCCGATTTTCATGCTGTGGTTTGGACTGTTCGACACATCCAAGATCTTGATGGTCGCATTTTCGGCGTCGTTTCAGATCATCATCACCACCTGGTCGGCTACCCAGAACGTGGAGAAGGAGTTGATCTGGTCGGCGCGCAGCCTCGGCGCCTCTAACCGGCAAATTTTGTGGGAAGTCATCTTCCCGGCCTCGCTGCCGCAAATCCTGACCGGCTTGCAGATCGCCATGCCGGTCTGCCTGATCGTGGTATTGGTGACCGAGATGGTCATGGGCGGTCAGGGTCTTGGGGATTCCATGTTGAGAAGCGCACGCTATGTGGATTCGCCCGGCGTTTTCGCCGGAATCGTCGAGATCGGCATCGTCGGGTTCTGTGTCATCCGAAGCATGGAATTGATCCGCCGCCGGCTTCTCGTCTGGCATCAGGAAACCCAGAAAGAAGAGACGACGGTTTAATACCGGAAATCGTCCCGATATCAGCTACGGTTGACGATTTCGTCCAGATCCCCGAGCAATTCAGCGAAGCTGTCTTCATGACCGGGGTGATCCTGGCCGTCGCGCGTGGGGGGTGGTTCGATGGCCTGTGAACCCACGTCACAATATGCCGAGATTTTTTGCAAC
>CALGIA010000408.1 GCA_937916005.1 uncultured Rhodospirillaceae bacterium | reverse complement strand
CATCATTTGGAAATTAGCACAGTGACTTTGCCAAGTTTTTATTGGAATACAGCTGTAAAAACCACCAACCAACCAACAAACGGAAATTCGCGGCCATGATAAACCAAATGTTCGGTTTTCTATTTTCCAGAAGCAAGTTGCCAGAATTGGCCACCGTAATTGTCTCCGGGATATGGCTCGCAATTTGCGTGATCTATATCGATAATCAGGTTGGCTGGTCCGCAATAACATCATTCATGCCCCATGAAATTGGCGCGGTGTTTACGGGAATTTTTGCGCCGCTCGCTTTCATTTGGCTCGTAATCGCCCATATGCGCCGCAGTTCGGAATTGCGCGAAACATCGCTGGAACTGCAACAGGAACTCAAGCGCCTGGCATTTCCGGGCGATGAGAGCGACGACCGCGCCCAGACGGTCGCGGACGATCTGCGCCGTTATGCAGAAGCCCTGTCCACGGCGTCGGAAAACGCCGCCCTTCAGTCGGAAAACCTCAAGCAGGTTCTCACGGAAACCACGTCACGCCTGGAGCGCGCATCGGAAGTCGCGGCAAGCCGGGCAAATTCCACCCAGGAGGCCGTGACATTCCAGACCCGCGAACTGGAACGCGCCACCGAAGGTGCGGTAAACCGCGTTCAGGAACTGGGCGCCGGTTTGCGGCACCAGATGCAGGAATTCATTTCCGCATCCGAGCACGCATCGGCCAGCGCGGAAACCGCGGCGGCATCGGTCCGCCAGAACGCCGATGATCTTATTGTCAGTTTCGGCGAGATTACCGCGGGAATTGAACAGACGGGCGAGCGTGTTCAGCAACAGTCGCAAGCCTTAAAGACATCATCGGCCGAAGCCATCATCAATATTCGCGATGCGGGCGATGCCCTGGTCGGGCATTCCCGCGAAATCGAAGAAGCTTCCCACCAGGCGTTGAGCGTTACCCACCGCATCGGCGAAGGCTTCAAGGCTCAGTCGGATGAGATTGTGGAAACGGCAAAAGATTCCGTTGCCCGGGTCGAAAATGCCGCCGATATGTTGAGACGGCGGAAAATCGATCTCGCTGCGGTTGCCCAGCAGTCAGCCGCAACCTTGAACGAAACCATACGATCCGTGCGGTCGGACACGGAAAACCTGTCCATGACATCGGATCAGGCGACGGTGAAAATCCGCCTGATCAGTGGAGAAATCGACCATGTCAAGAACCAACTCATCGAGAGCTCCGACCGTATTGCCGCGCAAGCCGAGGAAAAAATGAATCAGGTCGGCGCCTCTTTGCGCGAATATTCGGAAGAATTCCTGGATGTCAGCGACAAGGTGGCCGAACGAACCAATCTGCGCCTGGAAGAAATTGGCGCCACGATGCAGACACTCACCGAGGAAATGGCGCGACTGGCCAGCGACACGACACAGAGTCTTGCGATCCAGGCCGAGGAGAAAATGGACCAACTCGGCGAAGCTCTGCGCGCGCGGTCCTCGGAATTCATCCACGTTGCGGAAACGACAGCCGACGAAACCAGACAACGCATGGACGGTATCGGCGAAACGATCAGCAAGCTCGGTGCGGAGGTCGCCGGCATGGCCGACGAGGCGGCCGCCCATGCGGCCGCGCGCATGGCCGAAGTCGGCACGTCCATAAGGACCCAGGCGAATTTAATGGCCCGAACCCTGGAAACCGCCGCGGCCAGCGCCGGGGAAAAACTGGAAACCCTGTCGACCGAAGTCGACCGGAGATCCGAATCTTTGGCCGAAACCGCGGACACGGCGGCACGGCACGCGATCATAAAAATAGAAGAGATCGCCGGCGTCATGAGCGCCGAAACCGAACGCGTGGAAATAATGGCGGCGGAAACCGTCGAAAATGCCCGCGCGAAGATGAGCGAAATCGGCCCAATCGTGGAACGTCAATCACAACTCTTGATCGGCCTTGCCGAAAGAAACGTCGCTTCAATCGAAGCGGAAGTGGTTGAAATGAGCCATGTGTTGGAACGCCATGCGGACGCCCTGGCAAGCGCTTCCAGCGACGCCGTATCGGAAGTTTCCGACAAATCGGATGCGGTCGGCCTGCTGCTGCGCCGGCAGTTGGCGGATCTGGTTTCGACATCGGAACAGGCCGTCGCGGCCGTTGCCCAAAAATCCGAGGAAATGAAGACAATCATGCGGACCAACGTCAATGACGCCGCCGCCATGACGGACGAATCCGGTGACAAGGTAGTTGAACGCGCGGAACAGGTCATCAATCGCCTGCGCCAGCAGACAGAAGAATTCGCGAAGGCATCAAATCAGTCCACCGAACATGTCATCGCCAAGATCGACCAGGTTTCCCAGTCGCTGGAGAAAAGCACCAGCGACATGGCGACCGCGTCGGAAAGCGTAACCAATCAAATTCTGACCAAGTTCCAGGAAGTCGGCGCGGAACTACGCGGACAAACCGATCAGCTGATGTCGGAATCCGAACGCATTACAACCCAATCGGTCGCCAAGATAAAACTCGTCGGCGCCGCGCTGCGCAAACAATCGACTGATCTGGACGAAATCTCCGATCATGTTACCGATCGCGCGGAACAGGTCTCCCAGACGCTTACGGCACAGGGTGAAAAGCTCACCGCCACCATCGACAATGCGACCGCCAAAACCACCGTTCTGGAAGAAGTGTTCTCCCGTCAGGCATCCACCCTTGTCAGCGCATCCGAACGCGCCGTCGCGAGAACCGAAGACGTGCGCGACATGATCAAGCGCCAGGGCCAGGAAGTGGAAGTGATTTCCGGCCAGATATCGGCCAGAACCAAGGAATTTGAGGACGCTTCGCATAATCAGATGCGGCGATTGACAGCCGCCGCCCAGGCTACGGCCGACCATGTGGAATCGGTCGGGGCGGCAATCCAGGGTCATTCAGACCAGCTCGGGGTCAGCGCGCGGACTGCCGTTGACGACCTCAAGCAGGTCGGCGAAGTCATTCAGTTTCAGGCTGGCGGCCTGCAGACTTCCTGTGACCAGGCCGTCAGCCGGGTCAATAACGTCATCGACCTGTTGAAAGACGAATCCAGCGCGCTGGACGGCGTGTCGGGCATAGCGGAAGAACGGGTTAGAAGCATCGGCCGTGTCTTCAAGGAGCAGGCGGAAGACCTCACCCGCGCCTCGGAACAGGCGGCGCAGCAAGTTGCCAATATCGGCAGCGCGCTGGAGCGGCAGACCGGAGAGGTCATGAGCGCCATCAGCAAGGCGGGCAGCCAGGCGGAGGTGATTGGCGAAACCTTCGTGGAGCAGGCGAAATCCCTGAGCGAAGCCGCGACGGTGGCCGAATCCCAGGCTGACCGCATCCGCGAAAACACGTTCGATTCGCGCCGCGACATGTTCCTGCGCGCGTCCAAATTCGTCATCGAGGACCTGAACTCCACGGCGATCGATCTCAACCGCGTACTCGACAGCGAAAAAACACAGAAATTGTGGCCCAAATTCGCCAAGGGAGATCGTGGCATTTTCGTGCGTGGAATTCTGTCAGAGGACGAGCGCCAAGCCAGGGACGTGATTCAGGGCAAGTACGAACAGGATGACGATTTCCGCAAATATGTTTCGCGCTATATTGAACATTTCGAGAAGCTTCTGACCGAGGCCAATGAAAGCGATCCGGAAAATCTGCTGAGCTCCACATTCCTTTCTGCGGATGTTGGCAAGCTGTATCTGCTTCTCGCCCGGGCGGTAGGGCGGTTGAACTAGCCGAACCGGACTCACCGGCCCGTGCTGATCCTATTTTTTACGGTCTTTATCGATCTTGTCGGATTTGGGATCGTGCTGCCGTTGCAGCCTTTCTACGCCCAGAAATTTGGCGCCGCCCCCGAAATCATCACGCTTGTCGCGGCAAGCTTTACGCTCACGCAATTTATGTTCGCGCCGGTTTGGGGGCGGCTTAGCGACCGCGTCGGTCGCCGCCCGGTGTTGCTGATCACAATTTTCGGCACATTTATCGGCTATCTGTGGCTGGCGCTGACGGATTCCCTGATCATGCTGTTTGTCGCCCGGGCCTTTGGCGGCGCCATGGCCGCCAATATCGGGGTTGCCCACGCTTATGTCGCCGATATCACATCGCCGGAAAACCGGTCTCGCGGCATGGGGCGTATTGGGGCCGCCGCGGGGCTCGGCTTTGTCGCGGGGCCAGCGATCGGCGGCCTGCTTGCCGGACCGGATCCGGTAAATCCGGATTTTCAGCTTCCTTTCCTGGCCGCTGCAGCATTTTCAGCGGCGGCATTCATCCTTTCCATCGTCTTTCTGCGGGAAACGCTCGACCGCCAAACGCGGAATTCGGCGGCGGCGCTCAACGGGTCGCGCATTGCCGCGCTCATCGACGCCCTGTCCCGGCCCAATATGGGCGTACTTCTGTTACTGGTCATGATGACGCCGTTTGTATTTTCCGGCATCGAGACAATCCTCGCCATATGGAGCGAACATGTCCTGGCCTGGGGGCCGGAGCAAAATGGATATATGTATGCCTACATGGGTGTCGTTGCAGTCGTCGTGCAAGGGCTCCTGATTGGACCGCTCACGCGTGCCTTCGGCGAAAAGCGCCTTATCAGTGCCGGGGCCCTTACAGTGCTCCTGGGGGCGCTCTGTCTGCCCTGGGGCGTTGGATATGCCAGTATCATGGGCGCGCTGAGCCTGATCGTGGCCGGGGTCTGCATGTGCGGGCCTTCCCTGTCCAGCCTGATCTCCCAACACGCCGAAATTCATGAAAGAGGGCGGATTCTGGGAGTTTCCCAGTCATCTGCCGGGCTGGGGCGGATTTTGGGGCCGGCGCTGAGCGGCACGGCATTTGCCGCTCTGGGGGCGAATTCCCCGTTCTATATCGGCGCGATCGTCATGATTGCGATGTTGACACTGAGTTTGCGGATCACCGCACAGCGACCCACCCCGAAATCGACTGAAATCGACTGAATAAGCTTGACGAATAGGGGCGAAAACGACTAAAAGTTGGCCTCTGCGGGCCAGTTACGCCTGCAATATCTGTTTATATACGCGGTTCAGGAATCGGTTCATGGCTAGACGTTGCGGTATCACGGGTAAGGGCGTTCTCACCGGGAACAATGTGAGCCATGCCAATAATAAATCACGCCGGCGGTTCCTGCCGAATATTCAGGATGCCTCGATTTTATCCGATGCGCTCGGCATGCCAATCCGCCTGAAGCTGTCGACCCGCGCGATCCGGTCCATTGAACATAATGGCGGGCTTGACGCCTATTTGTTGAAAACGTCGAACTTGAAATTGACCGACGAAGCAGTCCGGCTGAAAAAGAAGATCAAGAAAGCCGTCGCGTCAAAATTGGTCGCCGCGAGCTAACACCGCGCTGAGCGGTTGCGCCACATTCCGGCGCGATTTTTCCAATTACATTCAGCTTAGCTTGCGCGCGCGAGCTTTTTCCTGCGCCGTCCCGCAGGCGTGATGTCTTCATCATCGAACAATTCCGCCAGGCGCTCCATCACCGTGCCGCCAAGCTGCTCAGCATCCATGATCGTCACGGCGCGCTTATAGTACCGGGTGACATCGTGCCCGATACCAATAGCGGTCAATTCCACGTTTGAGCGGGTTTCAATCCATTGGATCACATCGCGCAGATGACGTTCCAGATAGTTCCCCGGATTGACCGATAAGGTGGAATCGTCAACCGGAGCACCGTCGGAAATCACCATGAGAATGCGGCGCTGTTCGGGACGCGCGATCAGCCTGTTATGGGCCCAGAGCAGGGCTTCGCCATCAATGTTTTCCTTGAGAAGCCCTTCGCGCAGCATCAGGCCCAAATTCTTCCGTGCGCGCCGCCAGGGCGCTTCGGCCGATTTGTAGACGATGTGGCGCAAATCATTGAGCCGGCCCGGGTTTGGCGTCTTGCCGTCTGACAACCATTTTTCCCGGGACTGGCCACCCTTCCAGGCCCGGGTGGTAAACCCGAGGATTTCGACCTTGACGCCACAGCGTTCCAGTGTCCGCGCCAGGATATCGGCGCTCATCGCCGCCACGGTAATCGGACGGCCGCGCATGGAGCCGGAATTATCGATCAATAGAGAGACCACGGTGTCGCGGAAATCGGTTTCCTTTTCCACCTTGTAACTCAACGGGTGAACAGGATTTATCACGACCCGGGTAAGCCGCCCGGCATCGAGGATGCCTTCTTCCAGATCGAATTCCCATGACCGCGACTGCTTCGCCTGCAAGCGGCGCTGCAGACGATTGGCCAATCGGGAGATCACGCCCTGGAGATGGGCCAGCTGCTGATCCAGGTGATGGCGAAGCCGTGCGAGCTCTTCCGCGTCACACAACTCCTGGGCTTCGATGACCTCGTCAAATTCCTCGGTAAAGGACAGGTAGGCGGGCTGGCGTTTTTCGTCGCCGTAGGTGCCATCGGGCCGGCGACGGCTATGGGTTTCGTCACCGTCTTCCTCGCCACTGCCGGGCATCATTTCATCTTCGCCCTGCTCCGACATCATTTCCTCGGCATCAGCGCCTTCGGAATCCTCCATGTCATCGCTGGGAGAGCCTTGCATTTCCGCGGATGCGCCGTCGGAATCATCGCTGTCATCATTGGAATCTTCCGAGGAATCGTCCTCGTTCTCTTCGCCATCCTCGGATTCGGAGCCCTCGGATTCGCCGCCTTCCTCATCCATCAGTTCGAGATCGATCAGCAGGCGTTTCATGGCATCGGCATATTGCACCTGATCGGACAGGCTGGCTTTGAGCGCCTCCAGATCCGCCTCGACCCGCTCGTCCAGTTCGGAGCGCCACAGATCGACAATCTTCTGTCCGGACTCAGGAATTTTCGCGCCCATCAGATGCTCGCGCGCCAGAAGACCCAGCGCGTCCGCAAGCGGCGCATCCTCCCGGTCGGTGATCCGCGCGTAACCCCTGGCCCGGCACCGTTCTTCCACCGCCGCTTTCAGATTTTCAGCAACGCCGGCCATACGCCGCGCGCCCAGGGTTTCGACGCGAACCTGCTCCAGGGTTTCAAATATCGCGCGCGCCGTTTCACCCCCCGGCGCCCTGGCGGCGTGTATTTCATCATCGTGATAGCGCAGCTTTAGCGCCATGCCGTCGGCTTCACCGCGCAGAAAGCGGATTTCGTCAGCACCCAGATCTCGTGACGGCACGGGCAGCCGCGCCTGGTTATCAACCAGCCGCGCCTCGGCGCCGAAATTAACCTGAATGTCTTCCCGCTCCGCAATGGCGCGCATCGCCGCCGCGGTAACCCTGCGAAAAGCTTCTGCCGGGGATTCGTTCGCCGTCATCGGAGCCCTTAGTTTACCGCCGTCTTGGAGCTAGCCTCGGGCAAATCTTCCCCGAAACAGCGTTGGTAATATTCCGCCACGGCGGGACGTTCCAACTCGTCGCACTTGTTCAGAAACGTCATCCGGAACGCCGTCGCGAGATCGTCGAAAAGCTGGGTATTTTCTGCCCAGGTGATTACCGTCCTGGGCGACATCACCGTGGAAATATCGCCGTTCATGAAGCCGGCCCGCGTCAGATCGGCCACGGTGACCATCGAACTGACCTGCTCGCGGCCTTTGTCGGTGTTGTAAGCCGGGACCTTGGACAGAACGATTTCCATCTCGGCGTCATGGGGCAGATAATTGAGCGTCGTGACCAGATTCCAACGATCGAGTTGCCCCTGGTTGATTTGCTGGGTGCCGTGATAAAGCCCCGTCGTATCGCCAAGCCCGATGGTGTTCGCGGTTGCCAGCAGGCGAAAGGCGGGATGCGGCGTGATAACCTTGTTCTGGTCGAGCAGGGTCATCTTGCCGTGGGCTTCGAGCACACGCTGGATCACGAACATCACGTCGGGCCGGCCGGCGTCATATTC
>CALGIA010000407.1 GCA_937916005.1 uncultured Rhodospirillaceae bacterium | reverse complement strand
GCGATTATAACGAATATTACAGCGGCTTCTCCAATAGTGCCCTGTGGCCCCTGTTTCATTACCGGCTCGACCTGGCGAAATTCCACAACCGTGACCTCACCGGTTACATGCGTGTCAACGGCCGCTTCGCCAAATCCCTGGCGCCGATGCTGCGCGTGGACGATACCATCTGGGTGCATGATTATCACCTCATCCCCCTGGCGCAGGAACTCCGCAAGACGGGGGCCAATCATCCCATCGGATTCTTTCTTCACACCCCATTTCCGGCGCTGGAAATTATGGTCGCGCTGCCCCATCACGACGAAATCATGAAGGCGATGTGCGCATATGATCTGATCGGCTTCCAGACGGTGAATGATCTTGCGGCGTTTCATGACTATATCGTGCTGGAGGCACGTGGCGAGGTCCTGTCGGACGGCACCATAAGAGCCTATGGCCGAACCCTTCGCGCCGAGGCGTTTCCCATCGGAATTGACACCGAGGAAATCATCGCTCTGGCCGCCGAACAGGACAACTCGCCTGAACGCAAACGTCTGGATGCCGTCCTTCATGATCTCTCCATGATCATCGGGGTCGACCGGCTCGATTACAGCAAGGGACTGGTTGAGCGTTTCCGATCGTTCGAACGCATGCTGGAAGCTTTTCCCCGGAGTCAGGGAAAAGTCACGCTGATGCAGATCGCGCCGCCATCCCGGTCCGAGGTCGGCGGCTACGATGAAATTCGCACCAATCTGGAAACCACGGCCGGAAACATAAATGGCCGCTTTGCCGATTTCGACTGGATACCGATCCGCTATCTCAACAAGAGTTTCGAACGCAGCGAACTGACCTGTTTTTATCGCAAGGCCAAAGTCGGTCTCGTCACGCCGCTTCGTGACGGTATGAATCTGGTGGCCAAGGAATATGTCGCGTCCCAGGCGCCGGCCGACCCGGGCGTACTGGTGTTATCGCGATTTGCCGGCGCGTCCCATGAGATGGACGGCGCGCTGAAGGTCAATCCATACGATACCGATGAAGTCGCGGCGGCGATGAATCAGGCGTTGGAAATGTCCCTGGAGGAACGCATCGAGCGGCACAGTGGAATGCTCGCCGGGCTGATCCTCAATAACGTGCATGTCTGGCGGCGAAATTTTCTGACGGCCCTGCAGGATTCGCAGCGACAGGAAGCCTGATCGTGGCCGGGTCAACCACATCGCCTTCCCGTATTGGCTCGTCCCTTACTGCTCCGTCCCTTATTGCCGACGTGGGCGGCACAAACGTGCGTTTCGCCCTGGTATATGACAGCCTGCTCCTTGACGAGATGCCGCCCGAAGATGTGGCAAGCCTAACATGCGCCGACTATCCCGACCTGGCGTCGGCGATGCGCGCCTATCTGGCACAGGCGGCTCCACCGGCCCCGCCATCGCGAGCGGCGATCGCCGTCGCAAGCCCCGTCACCGGCGATCAGGTCGAGTTGACCAACAACGGCTGGTCGTTCTCCATTGCCGCGCTGCAGGCGGAATTCTCCCTGACATCGCTCAGCATCCTGAATGATTTTACCGCACTGGCCCTGGCGGTCCCCGGTCTAGGCGAAAACGAGGTGCTGAAAATCGGCGGTGGCGCGCCGGCGCGTCAGTGTCCCATCGCGGTGATTGGGCCCGGCACCGGGCTCGGCGTGTCCGGGCTTATCCCCTCGGATAAGGACTGGATTGTTTTGGCGACGGAGGGCGGCCACGCGACCCTGGCCGCGAGCGACGCGCGCGAACGCGCCGTGGTCGCCGAACTGGCCCGGCGTTTCGGTCATGTCTCGTTCGAGCGCGCCGTGTCGGGCCCCGGACTGGTCAATCTGCATGACGCACTGGCCGCCATCGATGGCGCGCCCGGAAATTCGCCAAGCCCGGACCAGGTTACGCAAGCCGCGTTGAACGGAAGCGATGCAATCTGCGTCGAGGCGCTCGGCATGTTCTGCGCCTTGCTCGGGACGGCGGCGGGGAACCTGGCGTTGACGTTGGGATCCCGGGGCGGCGTTTATGTGGGCGGCGGAATTGCGCCCCGGCTGGGAAACGCCCTGGCCGCATCAAAATTTCGCGCCCGCTTCGAAGACAAGGGCCGGTTCAAGCCCTATATGGAAGCAATCCCGACCTATGTCATCACGCGGGAAAATTCAGCCCTGTTCGGACTTGCCCGGCATCTTCGCGGCAACGCCGGATGATGCAGCGACGCGCCCACCACCTATCGGGGTTCATCCATGGGCCAACGCGGCCGGGGGGCGAAATCGAGCCCATCGGTCAACCCCAGCCGCAACCGTTCCAACCCGGCCCAGGCGATCATGGCGCCGTTATCTGTGCAGAGCGCCTGGGGCGGGGCCACGAAGCCGAGCCCGGCAGTCCTGGCCAACGGCTCCAGCACGTTTCGCAAATGCTGATTGGCCGACACCCCGCCGGCGATCACCAAAGCCGTGCCGTCGGGCCAGTCCCGCTTGAACAATTCGACGGCGCGCCCGCATCGGTCCGCCATGACGTCACCCACCGCATGCTGGAACGACGCGCAGACATCGGCCATATCCTGATCGGAAAGCGCGCCTTCGGGCAAATGTTCGATGGTGCGCCGTACGGCGGTCTTGAGCCCCGAGAACGAGAAATCGAGCCCGTCGCGGCCCTTGAGGGGCCGGGGCAACGCGAACCGGGCGCCGTTGCCATTTTGCGCCATCCGCTCGACCGCGGGTCCGCCGGGATATCCCAGCCCAAGCATCCTGGCGGTTTTGTCGAACGCTTCGCCGACCGCATCATCGATGGTTCCACCGAGACGGCGATATCGGCCAACGGCTTCGATCACCACCAGCATGCAATGGCCGCCGGACACCAGCAGCGCCAAATAGGGAAATTCTATGCCGTCGGTCAGCCGCGCGGTCAGGGCATGACCTTCCATGTGATTGACGGCGATAAACGGCAAGCCGCGCGCCATGGCGATGGCCTTCGCGGTCATGACGCCGACAATAACGCCGCCGATCAGACCCGGCCCGCCGGTCGCCGCCACGCCGTCGATATCGCCGAGTCCGATTCCCGCCTGATCCAGGGCGCGGCGCACCACCAAATCAGCCGCCTCAAGATGCGCGCGCGCGGCGATTTCCGGGACGACCCCGCCATAGGGAAGGTGGTCTTCCAGCTGGGACAAAACAATATCGGCAAGGATGGTTCCGTCATCGGTCACCAGCGCCGCCGCCGTCTCATCGCAGCTTGATTCTATGCCCAGAACAATCATTTATCTGTTTCAGCCTGCATGATTCCGATTGATACCAACAGTGACGCCCATAAGGGTGTAAAATATCGCGATGCACACAAATTCTTTTCGACCAGGAAGTCCGTATGGAAGCAGTAGTTAAGATCGGAACCCGGGGCAGCCCGCTGGCGCTTGCCCAGGCCCATGAGACCCGTGACCGCCTGGCGGCGGCCCATAAACACCTGGCCGCCGAGGGCGCGATTGAAATCATCGTCATGCGCACCACGGGCGACCGCATCCAGTCCGGACCGCTGTCCGAAGCCGGCGGGAAGGGGCTATTCACCAAGGAAATCGAAGACGCCTTACTCGATCGATCGATCGATATCGCAGTCCATTCCATGAAGGATGTACCGACCGAACTGCCCGAGGGGCTGATCATTGAATGCATTCTGCCCCGTGAGGACCCGCGCGATGCGCTTTTGGCCCCAGGGCGGAACCCAGGACTGAATAGGGGCGCGGCCTCACTGGCGGATCTGCCCCGGGGCTCGGTCGTTGGAACCGCGTCGCTGCGCCGAAAGGCGATCCTGCTGAACCGGCGTCCCGATTTGAACATCATCACCTTCCGGGGCAATGTGGACACAAGGATCCGCAAACTTGCCGACGGCGAGGCCGACGCCACCCTTCTGGGATATGCCGGGCTGCGGCGGCTTGGAAAGGCTGAGCAGGCGACCTTTATCCTCACGCCGGAGGAAATGCTGCCGGCGGTATGCCAGGGCGCCATCGGCATCGAATGCCGCAAGGATGACGACAATGCGCGGGCAATGCTGGCCGCGATTCATCACGGTCCCAGCGGCTTGCGCGCCAATGCAGAACGTGCGTTGTTGTCGGGGCTGGACGGGTCGTGCCGGACGCCCATTGCGGCGCTGGCGGAAATTGAGGGCGACACGCTGACCCTGCGCGCCCTGATCGCGCGCCCGGATGGCAGCGAGATGCTGGAAACCGCCCGGTCGGGCCCCGTGGCCGACGGCATTGCGCTTGGCCATGATGCCGCCGACGAACTTAAACGCCGGGGCGGGTCCGGTTTCTTTGACGCAACCGCAACAGATTGAAAAGACCATGCGCGCCCTGATCACCCGCCCCCAGGAAGACGCCGAAGCCCTCGTCGCCGAGTTGCACGCGGCCGGAATCGAGACCTTTATCGAGCCCTTGCTCAATATCGCCGCGCTTCCGGGCGCCATCGCCAAGCTGGACAAGGTTCAAGCCATATTGCTGACCAGCCGAAACGGCGCGCGCGCGCTGGCCGAAATCACCGAGCGGCGCGATGTACCGATCTATGCCGTCGGGGACGCGACCGCAATCACCGCCCGCGACCTTGGGTTCAGCCATGTGGACAGCGCATCGGGCGATTCGGTCGCCCTTGCGAAGCTGGTCGAGGACCGGCTGAACCCGCAGGACGGCGCGCTGCTGCATGGTTCGGGCACGGCGGTTGCCGGCGACCTGGCCGGAACCCTGGCCGCAAAAGGGTTCACTGTTCGATGCGAAACAATTTACGAAGCGCAGCCGGCGGCAAAACTAAGCGCCGAGCTTCAGGCGCAGCTGACCGCCGGCGAGATCGATATGGCGACCTTTTTCTCTCCCCGAACCGCGCAATCTTTTGTTAATCTGGTAAACAGTGCAGGGATTGCATCGGCCTGCCGCGCGATCACGGCGATCTGTATCTCGCCCGCGGTCGCCCGGGCGCTTGGGTCGATGGAATTTGGCGATGTCCGCGTCGCATCACGTCCCGACGCGTCGGCAATGATTGCCGCCGTGACGGAGGCAGGCAAACAGCTGGAGACAGAGGCAGACCAAACCGCCGCCGAAACTCCCGAAGCCGAGACAGTAACAGAGCCCGTAATCGAGACCGAGACCGAACCGGAAACCAAAAATGAGATACCCGTGACCCCTGCAGACAATCGGATGGAAAGCGACGACGGCGAAGAAGCGTCCCATGAGGAGCCAGATGGTGAGTCGCAACACGCCCGGCGCAGTGATGGACGCGGCAATGGGCGCGGTGGGCGGACAACAATCTGGTTCCTGTTGATCGCACTGTTGGTCATCGGTGCGGGGATCGTGACCTATCCAAAATGGAAATCACATATTCCGGCCGATTTTCTGCCGGGCGGCATGGTTGTAACGCCTGCCGCGCCCGGCGTCGATGTCGCCGGAATGGATATTCGGTTGAAGCAATTGCGCGCCCAGTCGACGCGCGCGATCGGGACGGTCGCGAAAGACCTCAAAACGGTTGAATCGCAGCTAATTCTGACGGAAACACAGCTGGCGAAAATGGAAGGCCAGCTTGTGGCCATGACCAAAAAGGTTTTGGAAATGGAGGCGGCGGTAAAACAAACCGCGCCGCCCGCGTTGGAAATGACAGTTCTCAATCAACGGATCGATAGCCTCAAAAAGCAATTGGAAGACACAAAATCCATCGGGTCGGCTGGTCCAACCGTCACAGCCATGCCGCCGGGCATGGAAGATCGTTTGGATCAGATGGAGGCCACTTTGAAACAGCTGGCGGCCGGAGCGCGGGCGCCAGCGTCGCCGAGCGCCGCGGAAAAAGCCCTCAAGGCGGAAAATCAAGCCCTGTCGGCGGCGATGCAATCGCTGACCGCTCGGCTTGCGGCGATTGAGGCCGCGACGGCCCGGAATGCCGCCGCGGCCGCGAACGCGGCCGCCGAAAATGGATCGCGGAGCAGTGCGCTGATCATCGCCGTTGGCGAACTCCGCGACGCCCTGACCCGGTCGGGCTCATTTTCTGTTCAGCTTGAATTGCTGAACAGCGTCGCCGCCGGGAATATGGATGTCACCCGGGCCATCGCCCCGCTTGCCCCTTTCGCCGGCAACGGCATCTCGACGCGGGCCCGTCTCAAACAGCAATTCAACAGTGTCGCCGCCCAGGCCACGCGGGTTGCGCTGGTGAGCCGGGACACGGGCTGGCTCGACCAGACGCTGGGCCGGCTGTCGTCCGTGGTGACGATTCGCCGGGTCGGCGATGACGTGACCGGCGACACCTCCCAGGCCATCCTCGCCCGCGCCGAAGCCCGGGTTCAGGCCGATGATCTGGCCGGGGCCATTCAGGAGCTCGCGAAACTGACCGGCGCGCCGGCAAAAGCCGTCGCCCAATGGCGGGACGATGCCCAGGCGCGGCTGACAGCCGACAGGTCGGCCGCCGCCATCACCCGCATCGTCATCCACCGCCTGGCCGCGCCCGATGGCGCAACCCCGGCGCGGTAGTCTTTCATGATGCGCGCAATTTCCTGGATCATCCTTCTCGCAGCCCTGGTGTCGGGCGCGGTCTGGTTCGCCGACCGGCCCGGCGAAGTGACCCTGAACTGGCAAGGCTGGCGGATCGACACCACGGTCGGGTTTCTGGTCTTCAGCGTCGCCCTGGTCGCGGCCCTGGTTGCCGCCCTGTACCGGTTCTGGCTGTTTTTGCGCCGTACGCCGTCTCGCTTGTCAGCCTATCGCCGCGCCACAAAACGCCAACGAGGCTACCGCGCGCTGACCGAGGGGATGGTCGCGGTCGCAGCCGGCGATGCCGCCGAAGCCGGGCGTCAGGCCAAGCGCGCCGACACCTTGCTGGGCGAACCGCCCCTGACCATGCTGTTGTCGGCGCAGGCCGCCCAGCTCAACGGCGATGATGCGGCGGCGCGGGTTCATTTCACCAATATGCTGGAACGGCCGGAAACCGCCTTCCTCGGGCTGCGCGGTCTGCTGGTTCAGGCCCAGCGCGATGACGATACGGAGGCCGCGCTGCACTATGCGCGCCGCGCCTATGAAATGCGGCCCAAAACCTCCTGGGTGCTGCCGGCCCTGTTCGATCTGCAGGTCAAGCAGGGCAATTGGGCGGAAGCGCTGGCGTCCCTGGAAGAAGCGGTCCGTCGGCGCGCCGTCAGCCAGGAAGAAGGCCGCGCCCGCCGGGTCGTCGTGCTGCTGGGCTGCAGCAATGAGGCCGCCCGGGCGGGCAATCTGCGCGGCGCAATTTCTTACGCCCGGAAAGCCTATAACCAATCGCCCGATTTTTTGCCGGCAACGATCCGCCTGGTCGGGTTGATGGTCGAGGACGGCAAGCTGCGGCCCGCGTCGCGCATCATCCACAACGCGTGGACTCGCGAACCCCACCCGGAACTGGCCCGAATTTACGCCGCCATGGCGCCGGCGGAAGAAGCGATCAAGAAAGTCCGCCGCTTCGAACGCCTGCTGTCCTTTAACCCGAACCATCCGGAAAGCCATGTGGCCCTGGCCGAGGCCGCCTTGGAGGCGGAGCTGTGGGGCAGCGCCAAAAGCCATCTGGAGACCGCGGCCGAGTCCGGAAAAACAGCGCGGATATGCCGCCTGATGGCCGATGTGGAAGAAGCCGAGAACAACGATACGGACGCCGCAAGGCGCTGGCTGATGGAGGCCGCAACCGCCGAGCCGGACCCGGCCTGGCTGTGCACATCCTGCGGCGCGGCCTGGACCCGGTGGGACCCGATCTGCGGCCGCTGCGGCGAACTGGCCGCGCTGGAATGGCGCACCCCCATGCACGCCGTCCAACCGGCCGACAAATCACTCAATCCGCCCGCCGCGCCGACCGCGGGGGCACCAGAAAGTTGACGCGGACACAAAGCGGCGCTAATTAGAGCGCACCAAATCGAGCCGATGAAAAATTCGACATGACCATTAACGCAGTTTTGACGATTTCAGGCCCGATATACCAGATATGCCGCCTTAGCTCAGTTGGTAGAGCATCGCATTCGTAATGCGGGGGTCGGGTGTTCGAGTCACCCAGGCGGCACCATTCTTTTCAATGGGTTAGCGCGCACCCTCAGAGAGCCTTGCACACCGAATGTGTAACTCCTGTGTAACCATGTCAGGAATTTTTCGGTTTTCGACGGTCAATGCGTTCTGGTTCTGTCCTGTTCCGCTCCATCTTTTCGAGGGCATCGTCCACACGGTTATCGCGGGAATGGGTATAGCGGTGAATCATGTCGAGCGTCTCGTGGCCGGAGAAACTTTGGATTGTCCGGGCATCTGCGCCAGTCTCCGCAAAAGCCGTGATCGCGCTATGGCGCATTGTGTGCGGGATTACCCTATTGGGATCAAGACCCGCCCGAATGACGCAACGCCGGAATGGCTTTTTCATACTATCGAAGTGACCTGATGCGGCCCCAGAGTTCGGGAATATCCAGCCCTTCGGGTCAGCGGCCATATCACGTTCCCGGATGAGTATCTCGGTCATTTCCCTCGATAGCGGCTGCTCTCTCCAGTTCCCGCCCTTCACGCGGACCCGCAGCCGGCGGCGATGTTCCTCGAATAGATCGAAACGTGCTGACAGAATTTCACTGTGCCTCAAGCTCGTGGACAGGCCCATTTTGATAAACAGCCAAATATACGAATTGCTGTCATTGAGCGCCGCGTCGATTAGCGCGGTTTCTCCTTCTGTGGTCAGCACGTATTCGCGCCGGTTATCGACCTGGCCAAGCTTGGGCATCTTGAATGGCGCGGGGATCACCGGGGGTTCTTCGTTGGCGAGCCGGTTGCCCATGTGCCTGAAGGTTGCCAGAACACGAATGATGCCACCTTCGGCCATACCCTTTTTCCGAAGCTCGTTGCGGAATTTCTCAACCGTGAACTTGCTGATACGGTCGATCCGCATGTTGCCGAAATATGGGGTAAGGTGAAGCTTGATGTGGCGTTCTTTGGATTCTTGATCCTTGGCCCCGGTCTCCGTCTCGTGCGCCAAATAGATTTCAGCCGCCTTCGCGAAGGTGAGATGTATCTTCCGGCCACGCGGCAGTTCAAGACGGCCTTCCTTAGCATCCCGCCTGATCTTGGCAATGAAGTCCTCGCACTGTGTCCGTGTGGTGTCGTCGCTTTCGTACCCAATAACACGATGAATGCGTTCGCCATCGACCATGATATTGACGCTATACCGGGTATCACCGTCTTTCAGGCGTTCCGCTGCAATTCCATGCTCGGTGATTTTCTCACCGGGCTTTAAGCGGCGGATCGACGGGCGATCCAGGCGGGTGAAGCGAAGGGCCATAACCTTTACGAATCTCCTCTTTGAGAAACTAAAGCCTTTTGTGCGGCATCTCTCCCTAATTCGCCTATTTCTTTAAAGTAGTCATCTAGCTCAGAGCCACCCATTTCTATGTCCCGAGCAGCAGCTTCACGTATGGCGTCCGGCAATTCGGGAACATGGGTTTTCAAAATATTTATTATTGCTGTTCGGACAGACGAAAAAGTGGCCCAGTCTTTGAGCCACGATTCGCCACTCTTCGCTTCGACGAGTGCAACTGCTCCCGCGATCATTTGAAACAAACCAGCAAGTTCACGCCCCCCAAGTGCGTCTTCTTTCTGAAACGAGAGATTCAGTCGCTCTACGACCTCTGCATTCAGAGAAACGCCCCTGTCTTTGGCGGCACGTTCTATCTGTGCGCGGAGAGGTTCCTTCATTCGGACCTTCAAATCCACCGTAGCCGTCTTCTTCCGTGCCATGCGCCCCATCCTCTCTCGGTGCCAGCCAGAAAGTTACAGCACGATCCGGATTAGTTCAAGAATTAAATAGACCCAAATACGGGGTTGACCCCATATATGGGTCTATGATATCCCTTTCCTGCATATCGAT
>CALGIA010000406.1 GCA_937916005.1 uncultured Rhodospirillaceae bacterium | reverse complement strand
AAGATTTTCTAATCCCGTTTCTGGCGATCAAGCTGGGCCGCCCGGTCAAGTGGATCGAAGACCGGCGCGAACATCTGATTGCGTCAAACCACTCCCGGGAAATTTCCTGCGATCTGGAAATCGCAACCGACGCCGACGGTACGCTGCGTGGAATGCGCGGCTGGCTCCGGTCCGATATGGGTGCATATCTGCGCACCAATGGCGGGATCGTTCCGGCCAAGGCAGTGCAATCCCTGCCCGGGCCATACAGATTGCCGGCATTTTCATGCGAGGTGAATGCGTTCATTACCACCAAGACCCCGGTTGGAACCTACCGGGCGCCGGGCCGTTATGAAGCGACATTCTTCCGTGAAAGGCTGTTTGATATGGCCGCGTCGGATCTGGGGATTGATCCGGTGGATTTCCGCGCCCGGAACCTGTTGACGGAAGCCGAGATGCCGTATCCGATCGGCAAGCTGCTGCCCTATGATAAGCCCGCAGTCTATGATATCGGTGATGCGGAGCCGTTGCTGCGCCGCGCGCTGTTGGAGATCGGCGTGGAACCCGGGGCGGCGCTTTCCGGAGTCATGGCGGATGGCCGGCTGCGCGGCGTTGGGTGCGCCTGCGCAATCGATTCGACCGCTGTCGGCCCGTCGGAAACCGCGCGCATTATCCTGAACAAAGGCGGCACCGCCATCGTCTATACGGGGCTCAGCGCCATGGGGCAGGGGCACCAAACCACCTTTGCCCAGATCTGCGCGGATGAATTCGGATTGCCGATGGAAAACTTCGCGGTCCAGCGCACCAATACCAGCGATCTTGAGTGGGGTTACGGCACCTATAATAGCCGCGGCATTGTGATGGGCGGCAGCGCGCTTGTCACCGTCGCGGATAAGATAAAGGCCGTGTTGATTCAGGTTGCGGGCATGCGCCTCAACCTGGCGGAGGACGAGCTGGAGTTCAGGGACGGCGCCGTCTATCGCAAAGATGACGAAAAGGGCGATGAAATTGGCGATCCTCTGATGAATATTTCCGATTTGCTCACCGCCCGGGAAACGCTCGGCCTCGACGAAGGACAAGGCGGAAAGATAGATATTACCGCATCCTTTAATCAGTCCAACCCGACCCATACCTATGGCGCCCATGCAGCCGAAGTGGCGGTCGATCCGGAAACCGGCCATATCGAAATTCTACGCTACGCCACCACCGAGGATGTCGGACGCTGCGTCAATCCCATGATCGTTCATGGCCAGACCGTGGGCGGCGTGGCCCAGGGAGTCGGCGGCGCGTTACTGGAGGAATTTGTCTATGGCGACGATGCACAGCCGCTGTCGGCGACATTCGCGGATTACATGCTGCCGACGAGTATGGATGTTCCCCATGTGGCGATGGTGACGTTCGAAAATACGCCGTCAGCATTCAATCCGCTGGGCGTAAAGGGCGCCGGGGAAGGCGGGATCATTGCCGCCGGCGCGGCGCTGGCGAATGCGGTGTCCATGGCATTGTCGGATTATGGCGTCGAAATCACATCGTTGCCGCTCAAGCCCGAAGCCATTCGCGGTCATGTGGAACGTTCCGCCCGTTGACAGGCGGGTGAAACAGCGTCAACTCGCGCAGTTGATGCAGACAATGACCGCAGGGTCGAGTTCCAGCCGCTTGATGGCGATATCCTCCCCGCAATTTGCGCATTCTCCGAATTCGCCATCCTCGATCCGTTGGAACGCGGCCTCTATGCGTTGAAGTTCCGCCTGTCTGCGCCGGTTGGTTTCCTTCGCCATTTCCTGGTTCTGAAGGGCGTCCATACGGGACAAACGGCCAACCCGGGTCTGATCCAGTTCAACCGTCTTGGCGCCCTCACTGTTCTCGGCAAGGAAATGGAGAAGCTCTTCCTTGCGGTCCTGCAGTATCGCCCGAAAATGATCCAAATCGAGTTTCACCTGATTGTTCATCGCGCCGCGCCTCTTCGGAGGATTAGTGGTTATCAGCAAGTGATAGGAAACGATCAACACGCGCAGAACCGGACAAGAACGTTTCGATCATAGCCGACTGCAATCGCTTGAAAATTAAATCTTCGAATTATCTCCATATTCGGCGATAAAAAAAGCGGCCCGAAGGCCGCTTTTTCCGGCCATCCTGATATAAGGACAGCCGCATAATCTCTTTTCGATTAGGCCGCCGACGGCTTTTTGAGAAGATAAGCCGCAGTCAGATGTTCCGCGCAGTAAGGCCGCCCGGGCTGAATTGTTTTGCCGCAAATGTGAATGCCAAATCTTCCGGCTTCGTCAGTAGGCCACCGGCACATCCAGCTTTTCAGCTCGGGAATCGGTTCGAAAACCGGCTTCTCGATCACTGGTGGCGGTGGTTCGGGTACCTGTTCCGGCTGAGGAACGCCCCTTTGAAGATTAAGTCGATGTGCCTTGCCGATAACGGCATTGCGGGTCACGCCGCCTAATTTTTCAGCAATTTGGCGTGCGGAATGACCTTCCGCCCACAAATTAGCCAATCTCTCTACCCGTTCTGGAGTCCAATGCATCACGCCCCCTTTTGCACCCCGCCCCATATATCGTGTGCTACATAAGCAACATAACTATATGTAGTCCCAGCAAGGATGCAACATATAATCGCGAATCGTGGCGGTTTTTTGGGGATAACGGCAGATTTCTGGGGATAACGCTGTGGAAAGGGGGAGGGTCGACAAATTTGCAACCTAAAACGTCTCATGATTGACCGCGACGTGAGCGACCCTAATGTTGGGCCTTCAGCGGTGCAATACAGTCGGGATCGTCATGCCGGACGCTGTTGACGCGGAGCCCGACCCGGTAGAAAGCCATGTTTTCCACCGGATAGGGCCGCATCAGCGCCTGGCGTGAAGATCCGGCTTCCGCGCCAAGCCATTGGTCGAAATCATGGGGATCCAGTATCACCGGCATTCGCGCATGTATGGGTTGGAGCCTGGCGTTCGCCACGGTGGTGACAATCGCCACCGACTCGATCTTTTCTCTCTCGGGCGATTCCCAATGTTCCCACAATCCGGCGAAAGCGAAGGGCGCGCCGCCTTTCATGCCGATCCGGAAGGGCTGCTTCTTGCCATCTTCCAACCGCCATTCGTAAAACCCGTCGGCGGGCACCAGGCATCTTCGGCTTTCGAATGCGGCGCGGAATGACGGTTTTTCCGCTATGGTTTCCGCGCGCGCATTGATCATCGGTGCCGTGCGGCTGATTTCCTTGGACCAGGACGGGACAAGCCCCCAGCGCATCATGGAAAGCGCCCGCCCGCCGCCATCCCCGCCTTTATTATGGGCGCTGTCGGCCTGTCGAATAACCGGGACATCCTGGGTCGGCGCAATATTATAGCGCGGCGCAAGATTGGGCAAATTGTCGAAATTGAACAACCTTCTCAGCGCTTCGGGCGCCGTGGTGAGGCTGTATCGTCCGCACATTTTTCAGCATTCCATCATGCCGCCGGTTCCATACCGCCGGATACACACCAAGAGATGATCAGGATATCGGACTCAGTGGGAATGGCAAAGCAAGACGGAGATATCGACTGGTCCGTCAGGCCGGGATAGTGGATATCAGCCGGCGAGCGCCGCGGTTTCCGGCGGCGCCGGTATAATTCGCCGGGCCGGGAAACGAATTGTTACCGTGGTTCCGACGCCTGGATCGCTTTGTAAATCCAGGGAACCGCCATGCAATTCCACCAGCGCCTTGGCCAGGGGAAGCCCCAGTCCGCTCCCTCCATATTGCCGGGTCATGGCGCTGTCGATCTGGCCGAAGGGTGCGAGCGCCTTGGAAATGTTTTTTAGCTCCATGCCTATTCCCGTGTCGCGGACCTGGACCACAAATCCGGAATCTTCATGACACCACACAGCGATGCTGACCTCGCCGGCGGTTTCGGTGAACTTGATGCCGTTTGCGATCAGGCAGGCCAGAATATGTTTGAGTTTGCGTGGGTCGGCGCGGAGACATAACAGATTGTCGCCCAGATCATAGGTCAGGTTCACGCCACCGGAAAGCGCGCGTTCCTTCAAAAGCCTGACCATCTGGACAACAAGATCGCCGACATCAACGGTTTCCTCGTCGAGTATTAAACTTCCCGAATCGAATTTGGTCAGATCGAGAATATTTTCAATGAGTTCCAGCAGATCCTGGCCCGACGTAACGATATTGGCCACATATTCGCGATACTTCGGATCGCCGAGAGGGCCAAATGATTCGGCACGGAGAATCTGGGAAAATCCGAGAACCGCATTCAAGGGCGTTCGCAGTTCATGGCTCATCAGAGTCAAGAACTCGGATTTGGCGCGAACCGCCGCCTCCGCCTGGTCGCGGGCCGCGGTCAAGGTGAGGTTCAGTTCTTCCAGATCGCTGGCCTGGGTTTCTGCCTGTTCCCGCGCTCTGTTAAGTTCGTCCTCGTAAATTTTTCTCTGGGTCATATCCCGTATGGACGTGGAAACCAGCCAGTCGTCTCCGGACCCGATCGGTCCCAAACCTATTTCGGCCGGGAATTCCCGCCCGGATTTGGTCACCGCGCGAAGTTCGAGATTTGCGCCCATGGGCCGGGTCTGCGAATTCTGATAGAAACCCGACCGGTGCAAATTATGACCGCCGCGGAACCGTTCGGGCATCAGAATTTCAATTTTCTGGCCCAGTAATTCGATTTTGGAATAGCCGAATAGTTCCTCCGCCTGGGCATTGATATGAACAATCCCACCATACCGGTCGCACACCAATGTTGCGTCGGGCGCGGCTTCAATAAGTTTGCGGAATTTTTTTTCGGTCTGGACGCGTTCCTCGATTTCGCTTTTCAGATTGACATTCGTTTGCGAAATTTCGCCAACAAGCTCTCCGATTTTTCGATTCCGGCGTTGTGTCGACAGGACGAAAACCGTGATCAAGAACGTTATCACCAGCCCGCCGATCAATACCGCCCAGGCGGTTCGGGTTTCCAGCAGCGGCAATCCGTTTTGGCTCCGTCGAAACACGACTGACCAGTTTCGACTACCTAATTTGATATTAATTTCCCAATAAGTCCCGTCACGTAGCTTCGCCGTGGGGATAGGGGCGAGTTGTTCCTGACGCAAGCGGGATTGATGAACATGAAGCAGCTCAGCCGCGCCTTGCGTGTCGGTATCGAAAAAATACATATCGAGGCCGGCCGGCGCTGAGAGATCGAAAAGTGACGTTTCAATCATTTCCTGAACATCGATCCGGCCCGTCACGAAACCGATCAATTTCCGACGCCGCTCCGTGACCGATACGGGCGTTTCCCAATCGCTGTAGACCGGTTGAATGACGAGGATTTCCGGCCGGTCTTCGTTCCTGAGATCAGAGATGTCGGGGGGGGAAACGACAGGCTGACCGCTATCGCGGGCGCGGGCCGTCAAAGTTCGCATTTGTGGGTTTGTCCAGTAATCGGCGCCAGGCGCCTGATTATCGGTCGTCCCATCGATGTAACTAATACGGGGAAGCCAGTTCACCTGCCGAAGTCCATGGATCTGCGGGAGGGCTTTGCGCAGAAATGCCTGGAAGGCCTGAGGATCCAGAGAGGCATCGACCGCGAATGCGCTGGCGAGGGGTTTCAGCGCCGACAATCGCAGTTGGATGCCATGCTGCAGGAGGCTTGATCGGGCCTCAACGATGGTTTCCAGTCGCGACATGACGTTGCGTTTATCGCGTTCGCTCATCTCCCAGGCGGCGAAAATGGACAGCAGAGACCCCAACAGGGCAAACATCACGACCCACCGGAGGTCAAAATGCCTAGTGCGAATGTCCGGAGCGCTTGCGCCTGTTTCCGATGTCAATGCCGGCTGAGCCTCGAACAAACCTGCGATCCTCGTTCCAGTGTCTAGCGTCCGGTTGGCCGGGGAATCGTGCAAATCAAGGCGAATTAGGCGCCCGGATAGCTATAACGAAGCCCGCCACCTTCAATACTTCCGTATATGAATCGATAATTTGTATCAAAACATCGGTATTATAAGGCGATTAGCTATAAATAAATGTTAACCAGCCAAGGGCAGGCGAGGCGTCAAATGTGGCTGGAAGAGCCCGGATATGCGGCTCAAAGATGTGGAATCCCATCAAAATTGGCTCCATTTCGACAGAAATTTGCCGTGGGCTTTGGCAGTTCCCATATGCTGTGTTGCACAAACCGGAGAACCGCAATTTATGTCCGCGACCAGTCCAAAAACCCCTGATCTCAAGGGTCTGACCCCCGAAATACGAAATGTCGCAATTCAGGCGGGAACCCTTATTCTTGGCATCTATCGCAGCGAATTCGAGGTTCGGGAAAAAAGCGACGCCTCCCCGGTGACGGAGGCCGATGAGGCGGCGGAACGTCTGATTATTCCAGCTTTGCGCGCATTGACGCCAAATATTCCGATCATTGCGGAAGAAGCCGCCGCCGCGGGGGAATTGGACACGATCTCGGGTGACTATTTCTGGTTGGTCGATCCGCTGGACGGCACCAAGGAATTCATTGCCCGCCGGGACGAATTCACCGTCAATATCGCGTTGATCGAACGGGGCAGACCGGTTCTCGGCGTGGTTCACGCGCCGGCGCTCGGGAAAACCTACTACGGAACGGAGCCGGGAACGGCCATGGCGGAAATCGACGGCAAGCCGGCGCATCCGATCAGCGCGCGCCATATTCCGGAAGACGGCGCAATCGTGGTCTCCAGCAGATCCCACGGCAATGAGGAAAAGCTCAATGAACTGACCGGCGCGATGAAAATTTCCGGGCACCGAACGGCGGGCAGTTCGTTGAAATTCTGTCTGGTCGCCACCGGTGAAGCGGATATCTATCCGCGGTACGGGCCGACCTGTGAATGGGATACTGCGGCGGGACACGCGGTGCTGCGCGCGGCGGGCGGCAGTGTCCGCCTGCTGGATGGCGGCGATTTCAACTATGGTAAAACGGATGTCAAATATCTGAACCCGCAATTCATTGCGCGCGGTCTCGATGAGACCTGAATTCTGGTAAATATTGGTCGTGGAAAACCCAAATCCAATGATCCGCCGGGCGACCGGTCCGGAGTGCGAGGCCACCATCGCCGAAGCGGCGGCGCTGATCCGAGAGGGGCGGCTGGTTGGATTTCCGACAGAGACCGTCTATGGGCTCGGCGCGGATGCGACCAGCGACACGGCCGTGGCGGCAGTGTTCAACGCCAAGCAACGGCCTGAATTCAACCCGCTGATCATCCATATCGCGAATGAGGACGCCGCGCGGAGACTGGTCGAATTCAATGATCCGGCGGCCCGGCTTGCAGAAGTTTTCTGGCCCGGCGCATTGTCGCTGATCCTGACGCGCCGCCCCGATTGTCCGGTTTCCCTGCTCGCGGGGGCTGGTCTCGACACGCTGGCCCTTCGCGTGCCGGACCATGAAATCGCGCTCGCGCTGCTTATCGCCGCCGAGCGCCCGATTGCCGCGCCGAGCGCAAATCTTTCAGGACATATCAGCCCGACCCGGGTCGGGCATGTCGCGGAGTCGCTGGGGACAGCGATCGATTTGATCCTTGATGGTGGGCCGTGCCGGCTCGGCGTGGAATCGACCGTTCTGGATCTGACCGGAGACGTCCCGACAATATTGCGCCCCGGCGGGGTTACCCGCGAAGAGTTGGAAGACGCCATTGGCCCGGTCCGGGTTTTGTCGGAAATGAACTCCACGCCGTCATCCCCCGGCATGCAGGCGAGCCACTACGCGCCTGGCCTTTCATTGCGTATCGGCGCGCGGGATGTCCGGGACGGCGAGGCGTTGCTGTCTTTTGGGCGGCACGATCTGACGGGCTGCGCCGCGGAATGTAATTTGAGCCCGACGGGCGATCTGGCCGAAGCCGCCGCCAATTTGTTCACCATGATACGCGCGCTGGACCGGCCCGAATATTCCGGAATCGCCGCAATGACCGTGCCCGATGAAGGGCTCGGGTGTGCGATAAATGATCGTCTCAAGCGGGCCGCCGCTCCGCGCTAGCGCCCCTTGCCCGATATGCGCGCATCGGCTAATTGTTAAAGCATGACTGCTGATAAAAATTCCGTTCCGGACGATTTCATTCCGCGCCTGACCGAGATCCTCGGGCCGCGCGGCATTATCACCGACGCCGCCGATATGGCGCCTTATCTGCTCGATGAACGCGGTTCATTCGAGGGCAAGGCGCGGGCAATCGCCCGGCCGTCCTCGACCGAGGAAGTCGCCGCCGTGGTCCGGCTCTGTGGGGAATGTGGCGTCCAGATTGTCCCCCAGGGCGGCAATACGGGGCTCTGTGGGGCGGCGACGCCGTTTGAGCATGGGCGGGAACTTCTGATCAGCCTGACCCGGATGAACCGGGTCCGCGAGATCGATCCGCTGAATTATGCGATTACGGTGGATGCGGGCGTGATCCTGGCCGATGTCCAGAAGGCCGCCTCAGACGCGGACCGGCTGTTTCCGTTGAGCCTGGGCGGTGAGGGGACGGCGCGCATCGGGGGCAATATCTCGACCAATGCGGGCGGTACCGGCGTGCTCCGTTTCGGCCCGGCGCGCGACCTGGTGCTGGGGCTTGAAGTCGTGCTGGCCGACGGGCGCATATGGGATGGGCTGACCGCGCTTCGCAAGGACAATACGGGATATGATCTGAAACAGCTTTTCATCGGCGCGGAAGGCACCCTGGGGATCGTCACCGCGGCGACACTCAAGCTGTTTCCCAAGCCGCGCCAGATCGAGACCGCGTTCATCGCGGTTCCAAGCCCCCAGGCCTCAATCGAACTGTTGTCCCAGGCGCGCGAGGCGAGCGGCGACCGGGTGGTCACGTTCGAACTGATTCCGCGATTGCCGTTGGAATTCGCAGTGCGGCATATTCCCGATGTTCGCGACCCCATGACGACGCCGCATGATTTCTATGTGCTTTTCGAGCTCGCATCGAGCCAGGCCGGAAATGATTTGCGCGGCGTTATGGAATCTACCTTGTCCGACGCCATGCAGGCGGAGCTGGTGCTGGATGGCGTGATCGCGGAAAGCGGCGCGCAGGCGGCTGATTTCTGGCGCATTCGTGAATCCTTGCCCGAGGCCCAGAAATATGAGGGCGCCAGCATCAAGCATGACATCGCGGTGCCGGTATCGCGGGTCGCCGACTTCCTGGAACAGGCCACCGCCAAGGTCATGGAAGCCGTACCCGGCATTCGGATCTGCGCCTTCGGCCATGTGGGCGACGGCAATATGCATTTCAATCTGGCCCAGCCGGAAGGCGCCGACGGCGAGGCGTTCAAGGCGCGCCGGGAAGAAATCAACCGGTTGGTCCATGACGTGGTGGTTTCCATGGGCGGCAGTATTTCCGCCGAACACGGTATCGGCCGGCTGCGCAAGGAAGAACTGGCCCATTACGGATCCGATATCGGACTTGATCTGATGCGCCGTATAAAGGCGACGCTGGACCCCGATGGTCTGATGAATCCGGGCAAGGTGATTTGATGGCCGATTTCGTCGCGCCCCTTCGGGATATGCAGTTTGTCATCGAGGAACTTGTGGGTCTCGATGATATTGCCGCTTTGCCCGGCCGGGAGGATGCGACACCTGATCTGGTTCGCCAGATATTGAACGAAGCCGCACGCTTTGGCGCCGAGGTTCTGGCGCCGTTGAACCGGGTCGGCGATTTGGAAGGTTCGACGCTGGCAAATGGCGTTGTTTCCACGCCGACCGGATTCAAAGACGCTTACAAGGCATTCGTCGACGGCGGCTGGAATGGCGTAGCCCATGACCCTGATTACGGCGGGATGGGACTGCCCGGGCTTGTGGCGACGGCGACGGCGGAAATTTGGGCGGCGGCGAATTTCGGGTTCAGCCTGTGCCCGGTTCTGACCCAGGCCGGCGTCGAGCTTTTGACTCTCTATGGGTCGGATGTTCAGAAGGATACATACCTGCCAAAGCTGATTTCCGGTGAATGGCCAGGCGCCATGGTGATGACCGAATCCCATGCCGGATCCGATATCGGCGAACTTAGCACCCGCGCCGTGCCCGACGGCGACCAATACCGCCTGTTCGGCCAGAAGATATTCATTTCCTGGGGCGACCACGACTTGGCAGACAACATCATCCACATGGTGCTGGCCCGCGCCGAGGGGTCGCCACCCGGAATCAAGGGCCTGTCCATGTTCATCGTGCCCAAGTTCCTGGTCGGGGAAGACGGGTCACTGGGCCGGCGCAACGACATGCGCGCGGTCAATCTGGAGCATAAGCTCGGCATCCACGCCAGCCCCACGGCGGTGATGTCCTACGGTGATAATGAGGGCGCCATTGGCTACCTGATCGGCGACGAAAACCGTGGCATTGAATACATGTTCTCCATGATGAACAACGCGCGGCTTGCGATCGGCCTGGAAGGCGTCGGCATCGCGGAATGCGCCTATCAACAGGCCCGTGACTACGCGACGACCCGTCTGCAGGGCCGCGATCTCACGGGTGCGGTTTCCGGAATGGCGCCGATCATTTGTCATCCGGATGTGCGCCGCATGCTGCTGTCCATGAAGTCCCGGATCGAAGCCGCGCGCGCGCTTTCCTATATGGTCGCTTCATGGCTTGATATCGCCCGGCGTCACCCGGATGCGGACATCAGGCGCGACCATCAGGCGCGGGTCGATTTCCTGGTCCCCGTGGTCAAGGCGTGGTCAACCGATATCGGGTTCAACGCCGCGTCGATCGGCGTCCAGATCCATGGCGGTGCGGGATTCATCGAGGAAACCGGCGCGGCGCAGCATCTGCGCGATGCCCGGATCAACATGATTTATGAAGGCACCAACGGCATTCAGGCGATGGATCTGGTCAACCGCAAGCTGGTCGGCGACGATGGCGCCATGGCCCGGATTTTGATCGAGGAAATCCGGGCATTCGATAAATCCCTCGATGGAAACGAAAATCCGGATATTGCGATCATTCACTCTGCCTTGGCCGACGGCGCGGCGGCCCTTGATGGCGCGACCACGTGGCTTCTGGGCTGCAATAATGGGGAAAACAACCCCGCCGTGGCGCGGGCCTCCGGGGCGACGGCCTATCTTGATCTTGTCGGGACTGTCACCGGTGGATATTTGATGGCCCGTTCGGCCCTGTTGGCGCATCAGGCGCTGGAGAGATTTGGCGAAAATGATGAATTTTATGCCGGGAAGATGACCACGGCGCGGTTCTTCGCCGAGCAGTTTTTGACGCAATCTCACGGGCTTATGCGGGCCGTGACGTCTGGATCCGACTCAATCATGGGGCTGACGGAATCCCAGTTCTGAAGCTGGTGCGCCGGGCGTGGTTAAATGTACCATCCGCCCGATATGCCATCTTTTTTCTTGCAAAAACCGTGGAAATACGACAAAAACCGCGTCCATAATTTGGAATCTTTCGCGAATTTCCGACCGTATATAAGGTTTTTCCCATGGCTCAGAACGCTTCCTCGGCGAGCGCCTCGCCCGCCCTTGAATTTGTGTCCGAAAACCATGATGCGAAGGAATATTTGGTCAGGAAAGATGGTCTGACCTATGCGGGAACCCATGTTCTTGTGGATTTTTGGGGCGTCTCGGATATCGACGACGTGGATTTTGTCGCCCTGACCCTCCGCACCGCCGCCGAAACCTGCAGCGCGACCATTCTGCATGTTCATGTCCATGAATTTCCGTCTAGTGGCGGCGTGTCGGGGGTGGCAGTTCTCGCGGAATCTCATATTACCGTGCATACGTGGCCGGAGATCGATTATGCGGCGTTTGACATTTTCATGTGCGGCGATTGCGATCCCTTGCTTGCGGTGCCCGTGCTCCGGCGCGCTTTCCGGCCCGAAAGGGTGACTGTCGACGAGCAGAAGCGGGGCCTCGTTGGGTGACCGGTGATTGGTTCACCGAAACCCTTTATCCCGAATGGCGGCAGAGTCTTCAAATTACCAGCATCCTGCATGAGTCCAAGACGCGGTTTCAGGATGTCATGGTGTTCGAGAATCCGCGCTTTGGCCGGGTCCTGACGCTGGATGGAGTCGTGCAGACCACCGAACGTGACGAATTCGCCTATCATGAGATGATGGCCCATGTGCCGATCCTCGCACATGGCGACGTCAGGCGCGTGGCGATCATCGGCGGCGGCGACGGCGGGACCCTGGAAGAAGCGCTGAAACATGCCGGAATCGAACGCGCCGTCATGATCGAAATCGACGGCGAGGTGGTTGAGATATGCCGGCAATATCTTCCCGATATCGCGGGTGATGCGTTTGACGATCCGCGCACCGAACTGATCATCGATGATGGCGTCAAATTCATGCGGGAAACCGGGGAGATATTCGATGTCATCATCATTGATTCGACCGACCCCATGGGGCCATCCATGCCGCTTTTCGGCAGCGAATTCTATGGCGACTGCGGCCGTCACCTGTCGGAAAACGGCATCATCGTCACCCAGTCGGGCGTCACCTTCATGCAGGGGGATGAAGCCCGGAATACCTATGCAAGGATGAAACCGATCTTTGCCGATGCAGCGCTTTATGTCACCCAGGTGCCGACCTACGGGGCGGGGTACATGACATTGGGGTGGGGATGCCGGAGCATGGCGCCACGTCAGACGCCGGCAGAAACCATCGAAAAGCGCTTTGCCGCCGCTGGATTGCAAACACGGTATTATTCGCCCGCAATCCACCACGCCAGTTTCGCGCTACCGGCCTATATCGAAGCGCTCAAGACCTAATTTTGCCGCCGGCCGAAAACCACGACCCAGAAATGAGTGTAGTTTTTTCCGGCGCCTCCGTGGATAACGGCGACATGTCCGGCGCCGATTTCGGTAATTTCCTCATTCAGGATGTTTTCCTTGTGACCGGGGCTTTTCATCCATCCCTGAACGACTTCCTGCACCGTCTCTTGACCCGCGGCGACATTCTCGGCAAGCAGATTCCATGCATAGCCGGTGCGCGTGATTCGTTGCTCCAGATTCGAGCCATCCGAGCCCTTATGCTCGACGAAGCCGTTTTCAGCCATGTCACGGGCGTGGGTCAGCGCCGCCAGAGACAAACGCGTGTGCTCGGGTACCGCGGGCAGTCCATTTTCAATACGCGCGGCATTGACGTAATCGATCAGGCGCGATGCGGTAGCCGACTGCGCCTTGGCAGGCGCAGCAGGGGCTACAATGAACGCAAAAAGAACGCTGATCGCGATCAGCCCGGATATCCTGAAAATCGTCATTCGGCGCCCCATTTGGAAAACACTTGTTTCAGGCAGACCCAGATGACTTGGCTTCCTCGGCGGCGAGATCCCGGAGCGCATTTCGGTCGATCTTGTTGGTGCCCGAAAGAGGCAGCTCATCGACGAAAATCACGCGGCGCGGATGAGCATAAACCGGTCCGTGCTCCAGCGCGAATTGTTTGATCGCTTCTTCATCCGCCTGACCTTCGGGTCGCGCGACCACGAAGGCGTACGGGACATGGGCCTTGAGCTCATTGGGAGCCGGTACGACAACGGCCTGCATGATATCCGGATGGCGTTCGAGCAAGGTTTCAACTTCGCCTGGATAGATGTTTTCGCCGGCACAGACAAACATATCGTCGGCGCGCCCGACAAAATAATACCACCCATCGTCATCCCGGCTGAGGATATCGCTGGTATCGAGCCAGCCTTCGATCAGCCGATTTTTGGATTCCTGAGGTAAGTTATGATAGCCCGACGTGACGCCGGGGCTGCGTACATGAAGGATTCCTTCGTTTTCGCGCGCGCCGTTCACGAGCCGGATTTCAACCCCGTCCAACGGGTAGCCAACGGTGTAGCGCGGCCTGGGAAGCCCCTTGGGATGTTTCCAGGAAAACAGGATCGGCCCGCCTTCGGTGATGCCGTAATTGAGGTTGAGCGCAGCCTTGGGAAAGGTCGCCGCCAGATTGTCGAGCAGGCTTTCCGAGGCCGGCGCCGACCCCATGCTGCAGGTTCGCACCGATGAAAGATCGGTTTCCGCCAACAGCGCCTGCTGTTGCAGCACCAGCGCATACATGGTTGGAACACCGGTCAGCATGGTCAGACCGTATCGTTCGATGGCGCGGATATATTGTTTGGCATCGAAGCGCGCAAACAGCACGATGCTACCACCCGCAGCGAGCGCCGACTTGATCGCCAGCAACGCGTTCTTGTGATAAAGCGGCGCCGATATCACGCTGCGGTCGTCTGGCAGAAGATCGCGGGATTCCACCAGCTGGTCGATCATCCAGCACTGGCCGGCATGGTCCAGCAGCACGCCCTTGGGGCGCCCGGTCGAGCCCGACGTGTAGGGCTGTTCGGCGATGTCGCCCCGTTCGGGTATGTAGGATTCATAGGATCCATCGGGGGTTCCATCGGGTCCGGCGACGATGAAGTCTTCATAACTGTCGGGACCTTGATTGCCGAAAGTGACAACGCGGAGCCCATCGACGCCATCGCACAAATTTGCAAATTCCGGGTCGACGAATGCGATTTTCGCGCCGGAATCTTTCAGGATATAGTTGAGCGTGTCAGCCGGCAGTTTGATATTGACCATGACCGGAATGCAGCCGGCCCGCATGGCGCCAAAGAGAACCTCAAGATATTCCAGTCGGTTTAGCGCCAGGATGGCGATGCGCTCGCCAGGTTGGATTCCGGCTATCAACAGGCCGTTGCTGACCGCGTCACACCCCGCGATCAAATCGCGAAAGCTCGCTTCCCGCGGGTTTTTCGGGTCATAAAGATCAATAATTGCGGTCCGGTCGGAGTCCGCATGATGGGCGAACACATCGCCCAGATTGCGGCCTTCTTCGGTCATGGCGTGATAATGATTTTGCCGATTACTTCGCGGTCGCGCAGCATGCGGACGCCCTCGGCGGTCTTTTCAAGCGGCAGCACCGTATCGATGACGGGTTTCAGCTTGCCGTCCTTGATTAATTCCATCAGCGCCACCAGGTCTTCGGGCGCCCAGGAGTTGGAGCCCAGGATCTGCAATTCGAATGTCCAGATAAAGCGCAGGTCGGTCTGCGGGTCATACCCCGCCGTCGCACCGCAGGTCAGCATCCGCCCGCCGCGTTTCAGCGATCGCAGGGACGGCACCCAGGTGTCGCCGCCGGTGAAATTGACCACCATGTCGACGCCGCCGGTATAGCGCCGCCGGTGCGGTTTTTCATAAAGGCCCCATATCTCCTTTACGAATTCCTTTTCCTTGTAATTGATCACATGATCGGCGCCCATATCCTTGAGCGCGGCGAGCTTGTCATCGGTGCTGCCACAGGCCACGACCTCGGCGCCCATCAACTTGGCCAACAGCACGCAGCAGGATCCGACGCCGCCGGACGCGCCGAGAATGAGCACCTTCTCACCGGCTTTGAGCTTGCCGTGGGTGATCATCATGCGATGCGCGGTACCATAGGCAACCGGCAGTGAGGCCGCCTGCTCGTAGGTCACGCCGTCGGGAATTGGGATTAACCGGGTCGCGTCCACCAGGCAGAGTTCCGCCGTGCCGCCATGGATCATTTCACCCATCAGGCCTTTTTCGGGCGTTATCGGGTCAAGCGGATTGACCAGCACGCGATCACCAACCGACCAGCCATCGACACCGGCGCCGATTTCGGCGATCTCACCGGTAATATCCAAACCGATGATCATGGGCATGGGCACCTTGATGCCAGGCATGCCGTCGCAGGTGAAGACATCGTGATAGTTGAGCGACGTCGCCTTTACCCGAATGATGACCTGGCCTTCGCCAAGAACCGGATCCGGAAAGTTTTCGTCAAGCGTCAGGGCGTCAACCCCGCCATGCTCGCGCAGACATACGGCACGCATCGCGTTCTCCTGAATTAGTTGCGTCGTGGAATTAACCCGACTCCGTCAAAATGTCGCCCCGGGGGGCGTCTCGTCAAGTCTCGACCGAATATATTGTTTCCAGGTTTGGACCCAGTTTTTCGGCATTTCCACCATAGACATGGATTGAGATGACGGTTTGATCGGTCGGATTGTGGATGCAGTGTATATCCGGTTCGTCCGGCGGGAGATACCCCGCCATGCCTGCTTTATGTTCAAAAAAGGCCGTTTTTATGGCATGGGCGCAATTCTTGCTGGAATGGGCGGGACGGTATCGCATTTCGTGCAGAACGCCTTCATAGACGCCGAAGGCGCACCAGGTCAGGTGATCGTGGATCGGAGAATAAATCCCCGCCGGCCAAATCGCGGCCAATATGGAAAAACGGTCATTGGGGCACAAAAATACATCGTGGCGGCCATATCCATTTGACGGAAGCTTACGATGCTCCGGTTTCAGCAAATCCGGCACGGCCAGCAGCCCCGGCAATATTTCCGCGATCCGCGCGGGGGCTTCGTGATCCGGGATATTATCCATCACCGTGCCGATCTGCTTGCAGAAATCGTTTAAGCCCATGCCCAGCATTTTAATCGCCTGATGATTCCACCTTGATGATAAGAAGGAGTATAATCACA
>CALGIA010000405.1 GCA_937916005.1 uncultured Rhodospirillaceae bacterium | reverse complement strand
TCCCCCCTCGAGGGGGAGGGGGGGACCCGCCGCGCAGCGGTGGGGGGTGGGGGGGCTCTCTCCAACTCTCCGCCGTCAGACCGATGAATCCCCCGACCGCAACGCCGCCAATATGGTTTCCGCCACGCCGTCGATATTCCCCAGCACGTCGTTGTTCCAATAGCGCAGCACGCGATATCCGTTCGAGCCCAGCCACGCGGTCCGCGCCTGGTCGCGCGCGGTCTGCGACGCATGCTGACCGCCATCCACCTCGATGATCAGCTTTTCGGCCAGGCAGATGAAATCCACCACATAGGCCCCGACCGGATGCTGCCGCCGAAACCGGTGTCCGTCCATCTGTTGCAGCCGTAGCACCGACCAGAGCTTCTTCTCCGCATCCGTCGGATTCCGGCGTAGTGATCTCGCCCGTGAGATACTCATGCCGGGATCATGGCTCGAAACGGAAAACGGCCAAAGGGTTCTTTTGGCGGGGGAATGGCGGGCGGGTCTTTTGACCCGCCCAATTTTTTGGCGCTGGTCGCGCCGCCCCCCCCACCTCAATCCTCCCCCTCGATGGGGGGAGGAAGTTATGAGTGAGCTTGTGGTTACAAATACCAATCGGGCTCCTCCCCCCTCGAGGGGGAGGCGGGGTGGGGGGGGCTCTCTCCACCTCTCCACCTTTAACCGGGGAACTTCATCCCCAACCGATGCATGTCGATTGCCAGGGCCGCCATGGTCGCAACCGGTTCTTCCCCCGTGCGCCGGGCCAGAATATCCACCGCCGATCGGGACGCCGTATCCAGCCGGGCCGCCACCCCGCGCAGGGTGGCGAACTCTTCCGCCGTGACCGGCGCGAACGCCAGGTTATGCGCGCCCCGGATCATGGGAAACGCGGCCTCGACCACATCCCACCCGGCGGGAGTCAGGAACAGCCGGCGGCGCTTGGCGTCCAGCGGGTCGGGAAACTTTCCCATCAGCCCCTTTTCGACCAGTTTCCGCGACACCATGCTGGAATATGATTTGCTGATATCCAGCCGCCGCGTCACGGCCGAGGCGTCGACCCCGGCCGAGGCGTCGATCCCGGCCGATGCGTCCACTCCGGTCGATGCGTCGACTCCGGTGGATGAATCCAAAGAATTTTTTTCAGGCGCTGATCGCGCCGGCCCCCCCACCCCAACCTCCCCCTCAGTGGGGGGAGGAGCCCTATCGAAATTGTCGCCACCGGAGAATTCAGGTCGGCTCGAATCACCCTCCCCCCTCGAGGGGGAGGGAGGGGTGGGGGGGCTCTCTCCACCAGAACTATTTTTCCCGCGTCCTTCAGCGGCGTCCCGCGCGTCGAGGGCGGGCCACTGGCTGGCGGCGCTCCGCCCGCTATCCACATAGCTGTCCGACACCCCGATCAGATATTCCAGTTCGCTGCCGGTGAGGTTGAACTTGCGGCCCGCCAGATCGAACGCCAGCTCCATGCGGCGCGCCACGGCGGCGAGCCCGCGAACCATGCGCCGGAATTCCCCGTCCGACCCGTTGACCAGCAGATGATCCCACCCGACGATCTTTTCGCGCGCACGGCCCCCCGCGCCCCCAGTACCCGGACCGTCGACAAGCGACACACGCGCCGGCGGCAGGGGCAGCCGGGGCGCGGGAACCCGGTCCTCGCCGTCCATGGCGGGCCGTCCGCCGCCAACCCGGCCCTTTGCGGCCTGCCTGCGCCGCAACCCGGGCGGAATCCGCACCGGCCGGGCGGGTGCATCCATATCATCCAGAGCCCGCGATAATCTCGGCGCGCTGCGGTTGAGTTTTTCTTCGAAACTATCAGTCATTGGAAATAGATGGCGCAGCAATGTGGCAAACGCAAGGCCGCGTCCCCGGGGGATGCGGAGGGGCGGTTTTGGGTGCGAATTTTGCGGAATTGGAGGGAGAGCGTTAGGGAAGGGGAGCAAGCTATTGATTGGAATTGGAGATTTTGGATCGCGCGAAAAAATCAAATAATTACAGCGACCAGCGGCCCGTCACCCCTTGAATACGTTCTCGCGATGATACTCAAGATAGTTGGCATGGGGGCGGAGATCGGCGCGGGTTGGTATTCGCAATTTCCCATCGGGATTTATCAGCCGTTCTACCGTGTCGGGCACCTTTTCCCGAGCCTTGAGGATCGTGAAATCCTCATCGATTGACAATAATCCCCGGTCGAACATCCAGTGCATGGTTCCTGAAAGCGCCATGCCGTTCCGGATCGAATCCGGTCCGGACTCCGCGACCGGGCGAATATGCGCCGCTTGAACTTCCGCGCGCCCGCCGCCATTGATGATTTTTAATCCGGTAAGGGCGCATGTGTTGTCATACGCTGATTTGACGACGCGCGCGAAAGCCGCATCGCGAAATGGCCGGGCAACGAGGCGTTCAATGATGGGGCGTTCAAATTCATCGAGTTCCTCCTCTAACCCAGGGGATAATTGTGCACTGTCCGTTATGTCGCCGACGATGTGAGCAAAACCCGCCTGAAGAATAAGATCATATTCATTGTCGGGGATCGAACGAACGGCTCGGCCGAATGCGCCCTTGTTGGTGCTGCCATCCGGCTTTTGCAGGGCACCTTCGTAGTAATGTCGCCCGTCCTGAAATGGAACGGGCCGTTCGAATTCCAGATAATCGCTGATGAACCCATAAAAATGATCGGGCCGGGAATGATCCGGTTCGATTCTGTTTAATCGGGCGGTTGCGACATAAGCCTGCCGTCCGCCACGGCTGCTCAGGTCGGTGCTTGGCCTTCGCGGTTCGTAATAGACGATCCAGTCCCCCACCGCACCTTCCGCCTGACGCAAATATGTGCGCGGAAAATGATATCGAGTTTCCGGCAGATCATCATATGACGTTTCTGCTTTGGCGGTGAAAACAGCCTTGGGCATGGCTTAGGCTCAGGACCTATTAATTCTCTGGCATTTCCGTCCGAACACTGATTCATTGTCGGCAGGAGGACCTGCCCATGAATGATCATTTCTGGCTGACACA
>CALGIA010000404.1 GCA_937916005.1 uncultured Rhodospirillaceae bacterium | reverse complement strand
GAATTCGATGCCCTTGGTGCCGCGCTCCACCAGGCGGGACAATCCGCCGGTCTGGCGTTCCAGATGAAAGCGCAGGGCAAGCGCGTGAAGATGCCGGAATGTCTGCAGGGCGACCCGCCTGATGGCGCGCTGTCCGACTTTCGCAAAGACGGCGTCGCGCAATTCGGCGAAGGCGATCGACAGAACCCTGAGGATTCCATACCCGATCAGCAGCCCAAGGGGCAGGGCCACCGTCATCCCGGCTTCCCCGCCCAGGATCTCTACCGCCAGCTTGTAGAGATAGGGGATGAAAACATTTGCGATTTTCGCCAGCGCCAGCAAGGCCAGGGCGATCACCACGCGGAACTTGATGTCCATCTGTCCGCGCGGCCAGATATAGGGGCCAAGCGCGCGCAGGGCTCCCCATTCGAAGCTCGGCTCCGTCTTGCGGCCGGCGTGAGTGCGATCAGGTGGCGTCATTGATGGGCGGCGGTTATGTTCACGGTATCCATATAGGCGTTTGATCGCGTCGCGGCCACTAAACAGGAGCGGCTTTGTTCGTATTTTCAAAAATATTCTGGTGGGTGTTCGAGCCGTCCAATTTCATTTTGCTGATTTTGCTGATCGGCACGGGGCTGTTGTGGATGCAGCGCTGGCGTTTCCTGGGGCGGCGTCTCGTGGGTCTGGTGACGCTGTTTTTTCTGGTCCTGTCGGTTGCACCCATTGATACGTTGCTGATTGCGCCGTTGGAAGACCGTTTTCCACAGGTCAAGGAATTGCCTGCCGGTGTTGCGGGGATCATTACACTCGGCGGCGCGGTCAATCAGTATTCCACCAAGGCCCGGGACAGTATTTCGCTCAGCGAAAACGCGGAACGGTTAACGGAATTCGTCGCCCTGGCGCGCCGCTATCCAAAATTGAAGCTGGTTTATACCGGCGGGTCCGCGTCGTTGAGCAATCCCGATATCAAGGAAACCATGGTGGCGCGTCGGCTGTTTGACGCGCTCGGCGTTGCGCCGGGCCGGGTGATCTATGAGGGCCAGTCGCGCAATACCCATGAAAACGCGGTTTTAACACATCGGCTTGTTGCGCCGCTTCCCGGCGAAAAATGGGTCCTGATCACGTCAGCCATACACATGCCACGATCCGTCGGTGTCTTTCGCAAGGCGGGGTGGGATGTTATTCCCTTTCCGGTTTCCTATATGACCTATGAGGGTGATTACAAATTTTGGCAAGGTCCCCTCGGCGGGCTCGGTGATTTGTCAGTTGGGCTTCACGAATGGATAGGGCTTCTCGCCTATCGTTTGCTGGGCCGGTCAGACGATCTGTTCCCGGCGCCGTGACGTTATGACTTGTGAAGGCGGTTGCCCGAATCGACCGCTTTGTGGCACTACAGCAGTGCCTTGAACGCTCAGGAGGGATCCCGTTGCTGTCTGCTCGTTTTCGACTGACCATAACCGCCATGGCAGCGCTCGGCGTTTTGACATGTGTGTCTCCGAACGCCGCCGTGGGCGCGGAAAAAAACTTTGAAGTCTGGCTTGAAGGCGTCCGCGTTGAAGCGTTGAAGCGCGGCATCAAGAAGGAAATCGTGGCCGAGGCGCTGGCGGGCATCACCCCCGTTCGCCGCGTCATTGAACGCGATCGCAACCAGCCGGAATTCAAGCTGACCATGGCGCGTTATCAAAAACACGTGATCACCCCGAGAAACATCGCCGTCGGACGCAAAAAAGCAAAAATATATAGCAAGCTCCTGAGTGGAGTTGCGGCCAGATATGGCGTGCAGCCGAGATTTATTCTGGCAATCTGGGGGATCGAAACCCGCTATGGCGCCATCAAGGCGAACGTTCCGTTGATTCCGTCGCTTGCGACCCTGGCGTTCGATGCGCGGCGCTCGACTTATTTCCGCAAGCAGCTTTTCGCGGCGCTGGAGATGCTCAACCGGGGCCATATCGATATTAAAAGCCTGTTCGGTTCCTGGGCCGGGGCCATGGGCCAGCCGCAATTCATGCCGTCGAGCTATCTAGCCTTCGCGCAGGATTTCGATGGCGATGGACGGCGGGATATCTGGAAGAATGAAGGCGATGTGTTCGCCTCAATCGCCAATTATCTGGCCAAGCATGGCTGGCGATCCGACATGACGTGGGGCAGGGCGGTAAAAGTCGCACCCGGATTGATCGCCGGTCTCGGACAACCGGACCGCCGCGCCGCGCCCGGGTGCCGGGCGACCACCTACCCGCAGAAGCTTCTCTCACAATGGCAGGAGCTTGGCGTGCGCAAAATTGACGGATCCAATCTGCCGACCCGGGTTATCAAGGCGGCGTTGATACGGCCCGACGGAGACCAGGGGGACGCCTATCTGGTTTACCGCAATTATGCCGCAATCATGGCCTATAATTGCGCCCATCTGTATGCGGTTACAGTAGGCACCTTGGCCGATAGAATTAAGGGCTAGACCATGGCGCGGCGACATTCCATCAGAGTTTTAGCGATTTCCGCCGCGGCGATGGTCCTGCTCGGCGGCTGCGCGGAGACCCAACTCGCCATTTACACCGCGAAGCGGATCGGGGAACCATCCCCCCCTCCGCAGCCCAGCTACAAAGTCGGCAAACCCTATCCGATCAACGGCATTTATTACTATCCGGCGGTGAATTACCGGTACCAGGAATCCGGAATCGCATCCTGGTACGGCAAAAAATTTCACGGCCGCGCCACCGCCAACGGTGAAATTTTCGACATGAACCAACTCACCGCCGCTCACCGGACACTTCCATTGCCCAGCATTGTTCGTGTGGTCAATCTTGAAAACGGCCGGGCGGTGAAGGTTCGGATCAATGATCGTGGGCCCTTCGCGCGCGGGCGCATCATCGATCTGTCACGCCGCGCCGCGCAACTGCTCGGATTTCGCTACAAGGGGACTGCGCGGGTCAGGGTTGAAATCGTCGCCGATGAAAGCCGCGATGCCGCGTCCCGCATGGCCGGCCCGGAATTCCAGCAGGCCGGCCTGGTGAATGTGTCCACACAAACCCAGCAACGGGTCACCGCGCAACAGATCGATCCTCCCGGCGCGGTCAGAATTTCCGACGGCCCCCAGGGCAATGCGCCGAGATTGAGTCCTCCCGGTCCTAAGGCGCCGAAGCTGCGGCCGCCCGGGCAGAGTCGCCCCAGTGAGTTTAAAAAGCAGCGCGTGACGGTGAACGATCTCTATATCCAGGCCGGCTCTTTTATTCGTTTTTCCAATGCCGACCGGGCGCGCATCAAACTCGGCAGCCATGGCCGCGCCACCGTCATCAAAACCCGTGTCGGGCGTGAAAGCTTTTACCAGGTGCGGCTGGGACCTATCAGAAACATTGGGGTGGCGGACCAGATGCTTGCACAGGTCTTCGCATCAGGGTATCCCAAGGCGCGTATCGTAATCGAATAGCGGGATGAGGCACTCACCCATAATTCAAGTGAAATATCAGCGTCGGATGATCGGTATGAAACAACCATGACAGCAGCGACATCCATCAAATCGGTCCGGGGCATTCCGGTTCTGATCGCCGCCATCTTTCTGTGCGTTACAAATGCCCAGGCTATTGAGACGCCCGCGAAAAACGCCTACATCATCGACATGAAAACAGGCACCGTCCTGTTTGATAAAAATTCCGATGAGGCCATGCCGCCGGCGTCCATGAGCAAGCTCATGACCGTCTATATGGTGTTTGAACGTCTCAAGGACGGACGGTTGAACCTGGATAGCAAATTCCAGGTCAGCGAAAAAGCCTGGCGCAAGGGCGGTTCCAAGATGTTCGTGAAGGTGCATTCACGGGTCCGGGTTGAGGATTTGCTGCGGGGCATCATTGTTCAGTCGGGCAATGACGCGTGTATTGTCGTCGCAGAGGGTATTTCCGGCAGCGAATCCGCCTTCGCGGAACTGATGACGCGACGCGCCAGGGAAATCGGCCTGACCCGCTCAACCTTCCGAAACTCCACAGGATGGCCCGATCCGGAACATCGCATGAGCGCGCGCGATATTGCCACGCTGTCGCAACGGATCATCGAGGACTTCCCGGAATATTACGGCATATTCAGCGAAAAGCGGTTCACCTATAACAAAATCAGCCAGGGCAACCGCAACCCGCTGCTCTATCGGGAAAGTGGGGCCGATGGCCTGAAAACCGGCCACACCGAAAAGTCGGGCTTTGGCCTCGCCGCCTCATTGAAACGCAATGGCCGGCGCATCGTGCTGGTGCTCAATGGGTTGCCCGACATTCGCGCGCGGTCATCGGAATCCCTGCGGCTTGCCGAATGGGCCTTTCGCACCTTCGAAACCTATTCCCTGTTCAAAAAAGGCGCCACCATCGACCTCGCCGATGTCTGGCTCGGCACGGAATCCGTGGTCCCCCTGGTGATCGACCGGGATGTGGAGATCACCCTGCAAAGAGCCGCCCGACGCAAGATGACCGCCAAGATCGTCTATACCGGCCCACTTCCAGCACCCATCGCCAAGGGTGATAAACTCGCCAGGCTGGTCATTTCCGCGCCCAATTTTCCGACCCTGGAAATCCCGCTCCGCGCCGGGGCCGCGGTTGACCGCCTCGGCATGTTCGGCCGGGTCGGATCCGCGATCAAACACCTGATCTGGGGTCAGGCGGGTTGAGGACGTGGCGGTTGGCAAATTCATAACGCTGGAAGGTGGTGAGGGCGCGGGGAAATCGACCCAGGTCAAACGTCTCGCCCAGGCGCTATCAGACGATGGCCTGACTGTGGTAACCACCAGAGAACCCGGCGGCGTTCCAAACGCCGAAGCGATCCGTGACCTTCTGCTGGCCACCCGGGAAGATCCCTGGGATCCCATGACCGAAGCGTTGCTGCATTTTGCGGCGCGGTGCGAACATATGGCCCGCTTCATTCGGCCCGCCATGGACCGGGGAGATTGGGTCATTTCAGACCGTTTCGCGGATTCCACCATGGCCTATCAGAGCTATGGGCTCGGCGTGGCGCGTCCCGCTATCGAAGCGCTCTATCGCGAAACAATGGGAGCGTTTCATCCCGACCTGACCATTATCCTCGATCTGCCGGTGGAAGACGGGCTTGAGCGCGCTGCAGGACGGGGCATTACGGCGGACCGATATGAAAGCATGGGGCTCGATTTTCATAATCGGCTGCGCGACGGATTTCTTGATATCGCCCGGCGCGAGCCGGATCGCTGCGTGGTGCTGGATGCCCGGCCTCCGGTCGATGACATCAGCGAAAAGCTGATCGCTACCGTTCGAGACAGGTTGGAGTCCGGCCATGACTGAGACACTCCAGGACTCCACCATTCCCATGCCACGGGAAAACCCCGAGCTCCTGGGCCATGAACTGGCTGAAAAGACCTTGCTCGACGGCTGGAATTCCGGCCGCCTGCCCCATGGCTGGCTGATCACCGGGCCGCGCGGCATCGGCAAGGCGACCCTGGCGTTCCGGTTCGCGCGCTTTGTGCTGTCGCAGGATGGAAATTCCGGCGGATTGTTCGGCGATGCGCCTGT
>CALGIA010000403.1 GCA_937916005.1 uncultured Rhodospirillaceae bacterium | reverse complement strand
CGGAGCGTGACCCCGCCCGTGGAGGGGTCATAATCCGGGCCGCTCGGCACCAGCATGTTGATGTTGCTGCCGCGCCAGCCATAGCCGGAGTCAGGGTCTTCCGGGAACCACCAGCCGAACGACGCCATCACCACGCCCGGATGGAGACCGCGGTTGAGCGACAGACGTTGCTTGATGCTTCCCTCGGCGGTTTCGATCGAAATCCATTCGCCTTCTTCAAGGCGGTATTTTTCCGCCGTATCGGGATGGAGTTCGACCAGCGGTTCCGGCCGCATGATGCGGACCGAGGCGACATTCTTGTAGCCGGTCAGCATGTAGGCCTCTTCCTTGGCATTGGTCAGAAGCAGCGGGAATTCGTCGGGCAGTTCCGGCATCTTGCGCAGTTCGTCCCAGCGCGGCAGGGAGGCGTAGCCCATTTTTTCCAACCGTTCGGAAACAATTTCCAGCTTGCCCGACGGTGTGCGGTAATCATGGCGCTTGAATTCCCGGGTCGGCAGCAGGGTGCGTTCCTCCTTGAATTCCTCGTAGTTCATGCCGCTGGGTTTCAGCATTTCATCCAGCGCATCGTCATCATCTTCGAAGAAATCATCGCCGAGGCCAAGCCGTTTCGCCAACTCGTTGATGATCTTGGTATCGGGCCAGCAATCGCCGGGCGGCTCCACCAGCTTGGGATGGGCGCGGATTTCCTCATACCAGCCGGGCCAGTACCCGACCTCCTCATGCTCCATGCCCCAGGCCGCCGGCAGCACGATATCGGCATGGGCGGCGGTCGGCGTCATGAACAGCTCCGACACCACGATGAAATCGAGCTTCATCAGCGCCAGGTAGGTTTCCTTGGAATTGGGATAGCTGACCAATGGGTTGGACAGGATGAACATGGCCGCCTTGATGGGAACAGGGTCTTCTTCCAGAATCGCCCGGGTCAGCACATGGGGCGGGATGAAGACCGACCGCTGGGCAAATTTGAACTTATCGCCGAGGATGATCTTGCTGTCCCTGGGATATTTGTTCAGCAAAAAGAAGGCGCCGGGGCGCGTGTAGTCGGGCGCGGTCAGGAAGATATCGCCGCCCGGGACATTCACATTGCCGCAGATGCCCCGCATGATCGCGATGACCCGGCCGAGCTGAAATGAATTGACCATCTGGTCGACCGCATTGCCGGTCTGCATGGCGGCTGGATTTGCGCCGGCATAGATCCGGGCAAATTCCTCGATCTGGCCGCGCTTGACCCAGGTCAGACGTTCGACCTCCTCAAGAGAAATCGCGGCGAATTCCGCGCGAAGTTCCTCGAATCCGACGGTCCAGTTGGCCACGATATCCGGATCATAGAGTTCTTCCTCGATGATCACTTTCAAAATCCCGGCGCCCAGCGCGCCGTCGCTCCCCGGCCGCGGCTGTATCCAGAGATCGGCCAGCTTGGCCACATCGGTCCGCTGGGGGTCGACCACGACCAGCTTGCCGCCGGCCTCGATCATTTTTTCCAGGGTTTCGCGCCGCAGCCCGCCGGTGGTGTGGTTCATATTGCTGCCCCACAGCACAATGGCCGAGGCAGGATTGGTGTCGTCGCACACCGTGCCCGCGCCAAAAGTGAACGCGCCGGCCATGCCCTTGGGAATGCCGCAGGACCAGCCCGGCGTCACCACGCTGGGCGTGCCGAAGGCGGTCGCCAGACGCTGGGCGAAAGCAAATTCCAGCCCCTTGGGCTCACCCAGCCCGAAGGCGACGGATTCGGGACCGAGGGTTTCCTTGATGTCATTGAATTTGGCGGCGATGGTATCGAGCGCTTCATCCCAGGAAATGCGTTCCCACTTGTTTTCGCCCCGTTCGCCGATGCGTTTTTGCGGATAGAGCAGCCGGTCCTTGTGACCGAGAATTTCCGGGATGGAAAACCGCCCTTTATTGAGTGCGCATTGTTCGGCATAGAGCCCGCTTTTCATCTCGGGCTCCAGATCGATCACCTTTCCCTTGTCGACGATGGCGGTCATGGAACAATGGCCCGGGCACAGATGGCAGAACGTGGCCACCTCCTTGACCTCGGACGAAACTTCCTCGCCTCGTGTCGCCTGACGCGCGCCTTCATCGGGGTGAATGAAGCTTTCCATGATGGGGTTGAAGCCGTCGGCCCCGACAGTCGCCTGTTCCATGGTTTTGATGTCCGCGCCATCGGCATCGACCGCCAGCACCAGGCATGAATTGACCAGCTTGCCATCCATGGAAACGGTGCAGGCGCCGCATTCGCCCATGCCGCAACCTTCCTTGGTCTTGGCGAGACGGAAATCCTCTGTCAGCACATCGAGCAGGCTGCGCCAGGGCGCGACCGACATCTGGCGGGTCTCGCCGTTGATGTTGAGCTGAATTTTATGGTCCATGTCGCGGTCCCTTTCCCGATCAGGCCCGTGAGTCGGCGAACAGTTTTTCGAGCCCCTGGCGCACCAGGCGAATGATGATGTCGCGCCGGGTGCTGGCATAGCTCCGAAGGTCGTCGATGGGCGATGCTTCCTCGCTCGCTATACGCGCGGCCTCATGGATCAATTGGCGTTCTCGCGTCCCATGGTCAAGCGGCTGGCCACGCAACACCGCCTCGGCCCGGATAGCGCGGAACGGAGTTGGGGCCACCGCGCCGAGCGCTATCCTCACATCGCGGCAGATATCGCCGTCGATCACCGTCTGGATTGCCGCCGACACCATGGCCACATCCATTTTACGCAGGCTGTGTTTAAGATACAGGCCGCGCGCGCCATCGGCCGGGACAGGCACCCGGATTTCGGTCAGGAATTCGCCGGTTTGCAACGCCGATTTTCCCGGCGCGAGGAAGAATTCGGAGACGGGGATCACCCGCTCGCCGCTGTCTCCAACGCAGACCAACGACGCATCCAGCGTCAGCAAGGGCGGTGCAAATTCCGCCGAGGGCGACGCGTTGGCAAGGTTCCCGCCGATGGTGCCGAGATTTCTGATCTGTTCGGTGCCCAGCTTGCCCGCCGCGTCGGAGATGGACTGGAATTGGCCGCCCACCGCCTCATCAATATCCCGCGCGGTGGCAAGGGCGCCAATGCGCAAGCCTCCGTCCGGCGTCAGGGTGATCCGGCTGAGCCCTTCAATGTGCTTGATATTGATCAGATGGCGGGGAACCGCGCGGCGGTGTTTCATCACGATCAACAAATCGGTTCCACCCGCCAGAAGCCGCGCCTTGTCGCCGAACCGGGCCAGCAGGGCGCGCGCCTCGTCCACGGTCGCTGCGTCATGATAGTCGAATTCGGGCAATCCCAGCAGCAATTGACTAGATTTCCTTTTGGGTTCGCAGCATCAACCGGTCGATCTTGCCCGGACCGGTCTTGGGCAGTTCGTCCATGAACTCGATCGCGCTTGGAAATTTGTAGGGCGCCAGGCTTGTCTTGCAGAATTGTTTCAGCAATTCAGGCGTCTCGCTCGTAATGTTGACCCCATCGCCCATGACGATAAACGCCGTGATCTTGATCAGCCCGTCGGAATCCTTCAGCCCCATGGCGGCGGCTTCCTTCACGTCGTCATGGGCCTGGAGCCCGCGTTCAATCTCCAGAGGGGAAACCCAGATACCGCTGACCTTCACCATGTCGTCGGCGCGGCCCACATACCAGAAATAATCGTTCTCATCGCGGGTGAACATGTCGCCCGTATTGACCCAGTTGTCGCCGGGGAAAGTGGTTCTGGATTTTTCCACCTCGCCCACGTAATACCGGCCCGCGGTCGGACAGTGCGCCATCAACAGACCGGGTTCGCCCTGGGCAACTTCGTTTCCATCGCCATCAACCAGCTTGACCTCGGCCAGCGGCGTGACCGTGCCCGAACTGCCGGGCACCACCTTGCCGGGCCGGTTGCAGAGATACCCCATGGCGGATTCGGCGGACCCAAACCGGTTGACCACCTCGCTGCCGAAGGTGTCGACCCATTCCTCATTCAGCGCCGCCGACAGCATTTCGCCCGATGACATGGACCGGCGCAGACAACTCAGATCGGCGCGGTCTTCGACGGGCGTCCGGATCATGGCGCGCATCATGGTCGGCACATTGATCAGCACGGTGGGACGAAATTTGGCGATCAGATCGAAGACAAGCGCCGGGGTCGTGCGTTGCCCGGTCAGGATCACCGCCGCCCCGCTTCGTATGGCGAACAGGAACCCCAGATCGCGGGAATAGTGAAAGAACAGCTTGGGAACCCTGAGCACGATATCGTCCGGGTTGAAGCTCAACACCTTGTTGAAGCTTTCAAACGCGATCACGCCGCTGCGATGCATGTGGGGCACGCCCTTGGGCTTGCCCGTGGTGCCGCCGGAAAAATTCCAGAACGCGAGATCATCGCCTCTTGTGGGTTCAACAACCAGCTCGTCGGACGCGGCGGCAACCATTTCATCCAGGGCGATTTCGCCGTCGCGCAAGTCGGACCCATCCGCGCCCGCAACCAGAATCTTTATGGTATCGCCATAACCGGCCAGGGCGTCGCGAAGCCGGCCAATGGTGGCGCCATCGGTCACCACCACCCGGGGTTCGACCAGATCGAACAGATATTCGTAATCGCCCCGGGGCAGATAGGTATAGGCATGGGCGCCGACGCCGCCCACCTTCATGGTGGCGAACCAGGCCGCCATCCATTCCGGCGAGTCTTCCAGGACCAACAGGACCCGGTCGCCGGGCGTGACCCCGGCGTGGCGCAGCACGTTTCCGACCCGGTTGGTCAAATGCCACAAATCGAGAAAGCTGTATGTCTTGTCGCCATGCAGGATGGCGGTCTTGTCGCCGCGCCCCTGATCCAGATTCACATCAAGATAATAGCTGCCGAGATTGATGTTTTCGGGCACCGAAACATCGAACTGTTCGCCCATTACCATTTTATAACTTTTCTATTTCACCACGGCGACGCGTATTGGCGGCGACAGTAAAGCAACGAACAGGCCTCCTGCAATGGCGACTTGTGGGGAAAAACAGGTTAAATTGAGCCATGACCCTGACCATCAGGCCCCTGCACAAACTCTTTGCCGCCGAGCTTTCGGGCGTGGCCCTGAGCGGCCATATGACCCCGGCCGAGTTGGCCGAAATCAAGGCCGCGCTGGCGCAATATGCGGTCTGCGCGGTGGGCCACGACCGGCCCTTATCCAATGAAGACCATATCGCGTTCAGCGCCCTGCTGGGCCCGATCGAGAGAGGTCAGATCCTGAAGGTGTCCGGTAGTCCGGATGAAATGCGCATCGCCCATCACGAAATCATCGACCAGAGCAATATGGATGAAACCGGCGAGATTTACGCCGATGACGACCGCCGTCTGGCGTTCAAGCGCGCCAACCGGCTCTGGCATACGGATATGTCGTTTCACCAAAACCGGGCGACATGGTCGCTGCTGTCCGCCCATATGGTGCCGCCCGACGGCGCACCGACCGAGTTTTCCGACATGCGCGCGGTGTATGATGCCCTGCCCGACGACATGAAAACCAGGATAGACGGGCTTGAGGCGGAACATTCCTACTGGCATTCGCGGGTTCTCGGCGGCGGACCCGAACCGACAGACGAGGAACGCGCGTCCCGCCCACCGGCCCGGCACAAGCTCGCGCACACCCACGAACCCTCGGGCCGCAAGGCGCTCTATATCGCGTCCCACGCCACCCATATCGTCGGCTGGCCGGAGGATGAAGGCCGCGATCTGCTGCTTGAATTGATGGAATTTGCGACCCGTCCGGAATTCGTCTATAGCCACGACTGGCGCGTGGGCGAGGTGGTGATCTGGGACAATCTCTGCACGATTCACCGGGCCACCGAATTCGATGACCGGCAATATCGCCGCGACATGCGGCGCACCACCTGCCGTGAACACGCGGTTTAAGAAATCCAGGTACAAACAAGGAAATTCCGCCCCATGAACATGAAAGAATTGATGACCGAGGACAATGGCGACGTGGTCGCCGAGGAACATTGGGCCAAACGGGGCGATATCGATCTGTATCTGTACCGGAAATTTTCCCCGTCGGCGCGGGCCGAAAACCCCGACCGGGGTGTTTTGTTCCTGGTGCACGGATCGTCATTCTCGGCCAGGACCACCTATGATCTCAGCGTCCCCGGCCAGGGTGAATATTCGGTAATGAACGCCTTCGCGCGGCTGGGCTACGATGTCTGGACCATCGACCATGAAGGTTATGGAAGATCGACCCATACGGACGGGTTCTCCTATATCGCCGACGGGGTGGAAGACCTCAAAGCCGCCATGCCGGTTGTGGAAAAGCAAACCGGCATTTCGGCCTACAGCTTTTTCGGATCCTCATCGGGCGCGCTACGCGCCGGCGCGTTCGCCAATGCATGTCCGGAACGGGTCGTGAAGCTGGGTCTGGCGGCGCTGGTCTGGACCGGCGAAGGCTCGCCCACCCTGGCGCGCCGCGCCGAAAAAATCGATGAATGGCGCGCCACCAACCGCCGGATCGTGGATGAAGCGGCCTATCGGGGAATTTTTTCCCGCGACGTCACGGGCCTGACGGTTCCCGAACTTCCCGCCGCGGCGGCGGCGGCCGAGATGGCCAATGGAGGCGGCAGCGTTCCCAACGGCACCTACATAGACATGTGCGTCAATCTTCCGTCCATGGACCCGGCCAGGATCACCTGCCCGGTGCTGATCTTCCGGGGCGACCATGACGGCATCGCCACCGAGGAAGATCTGATGGGCTTCTTTTCCGCCCTTCCCACCAAGGAAAAACAGATCGTCATGGTGTCGGGCCAGGCCCACAACACCTCGCTCGGTATCAACCGCCACCGTTTCTGGCATGTGCTGCACGGTTTCCTGGACACGCCAGACCGGCTGGATTGAAGTTCGAATCCGTTCATTGACATTTAAGTTTCACATCATATATCTAATGTAATCTAAACTTCATGTTTTAAAATGAGGGACGGGTTTTATGTCTGATTCCGTGACAAGATTCATAGAGGAACTGCGCCATGAAGGCGGGCTGAAGGGGT
>CALGIA010000402.1 GCA_937916005.1 uncultured Rhodospirillaceae bacterium | reverse complement strand
GCTGATAACCGCGCCCACCAATCCAACAGCAGACTCACCAAGGCCATTGTTCATCTCAGGCATCTGCCTTCGTGACGTACTCCGCAAGATTGAAATCGAACCCGATCTTGTGGCGTACGTGAGACTGTGGTTTGCGTATCTCCATCCGCCCCAATGGCACAAAACGCACATTCAGGGCTGGGAAGATGGCGACTTTGAGATCCTCGATGGACAACGTTCCGATGACCTCGATCGTGAACTCGCACCCTATCACCGCGACTTCAAGCCGTACTCTCGGGCCGATGTGGTCTTCATCAGGTGCGAACAAAGGCCTTAGTGGCGAGTGACGTGTGCCTTCGATGCAACTCGGGGCCACTTTTGACTGGACGACTACTACAAGAAGGCACGATAAAGACCCTGAGATAAAATCTCGAAACACATTGAAATCATTAAATTTTATCTGAAATCGCTGACTTCCCTTCAGCCACCCCATCCCCCTCATTATCATCATTGATTCTTCCGCCATGGGTGCCTGAGAGGTGTCCGAGTCGGTGGATTTTACATGTATTGGGGATTTCCTGAAAAAGTGTCGGGATTCTTTACACTTCCCATAGCGCGCATATGGGGCCGCGCATTAACCCTTTGTTTTTACATTAATAATTATTGCCACTTGAATTGGCACGTTTCTTGCAACGCTATAGGCGCGGCGCCGAAACCGGCCATATGTGATTGTTGAAAAGAAACAACATGAAAAAGAAAACTGAAATCCTTGGAATCGACGACAGTCCCGCCGGGCAGGGGTTGAGGCCGGGATGTAAACGGGAGGCAGTCTGATTCATGCAACGGTCAATCGCCTTGATTTTCGTGCTTGCCGGCATGCTGCTGTGGATCTTCGCCATGGCCATTGCCCTGCATGTCGATACGGAATGGCTGACGGACAGGCTGCCGGCAATCGATCCTCTCATGGTTGGGATCGTCGCGGCGATAACATGTTCGGCATTGCTGGTCGCCTGGCGGGTATTTCGGCCGAGGACTGTCCGGAGATATCGAAACAGGCGTAATTAGCGGCACACACGAGTAAAGCAACCGACAGGACGGCGGCATCCTTCACTGGGCGCCGCCGTTTCCTGTTGAGGCCGGGATGACGCTTGCCCGCATGGAGGGGGTGTGATGGAATGATCGGGCATATGGGATCCGCCGATGGATGATCTGACTTTCAAAATCGATGACATTTATGTCCCGGTGAAGCGGCGTCAAACGCTGGATGCCGCGACCGTGAACGCGATCGCCGAGAGCATGCTGGAAGTGGGTCAGAAGACCCCGGTGATGTGCCGGCGGGACGGCGATCGCCTGGTTCTGGTGGAAGGCCTGCACCGGCTCGAGGCCTGCCGGCTGCTCGGCGAGGACACCATTCTCGGCATATTGGTTCAGGCGCGGCGCAAGTAACGCAAGTAACCCGGGGGCCCGCGACCAGTCTTGTATGACCAGTCCTGTTTGGTCAGTCCTGCCTGGAACGGGCCCGGGTTGAGGCGGCGGTCTGGTGATAGAGGAGTTCGCGCTCCTCATCGGTCGGCGGCGCGGTGCGGCGCAGATCCTTGCCCAGATCTACGCCCGCCTGCACGGCGGGCCGTTCCTTCACCGCCTGGCGCCAGCGCGCCACATTGGGGAACTCATCCAGCGACTGCCCAAGGGGCCTGGCGATCAATATCCAGGGCCAGCTCGCCATGTCGGCGACGGAATATTCATCGCCCAGAATATACTCACGGCCGTCGAGCCGGCGTTCCAGCACCCCGATGCAGCGATTATATTCATTGGCGTAGCGCTGGTGGGAATAGGCATGTTCGCCCTCGGCGTAATTGACAAAATGGCTCAGCTGGCCGGCCATGGGGCCCAGATTGCCGACCTGCCAGAACAGCCATTCCCGCGCCTCGTTAAGGCCGCGCGGGTCTGTCGGCATGAAGCGGCCGGTCTTTTCCGCCAGATGCATCAGGATCGCGCCGGACTCAAAGACCGAAATCGGCCCGCCGGGATATTCGTGATCGACAATCGCCGGCATCCGGTTGTTGGGGCTGACCGACAGGAATTCGGGCGTGAACTGTTCGCCCTTGCTGATATTGACCGGGATCATGTTGTAGTCCAGCCCGCATTCCTCGAGCATGATGGAAACTTTCCACCCGTTGGGCGTCGGCCAGTAATGGAAATCGATCATTCGGCGGCCTCTTCCCCCCCATCGATTCCGGCGATTCCGGCGACCCCGTCGGCCAGCAGCGCGGCGATGTCCGCATCGGAATAGCCCAGTTCGGACAGCGCGTCCCTGGTGTGTTCGCCCAGCAGGGGCGCGGACCGGGGAAGCCCGGCGGGGGTTTTGGAAAAGCGCGCCGCGGGGCGGGCCTGGCGCAACCGCCCGGCGCGGGGGTGATCATATTCCACCACTATTTCGTTGGCCGTGATCTGTGGATGGTTGATCGCCTCGCCCCGGGTCAGGACGGGCGCGGACGGCACATCCGCTTCCTCCAGCCGGTCGAGCCAATAGGCGGTACTGTTGGTGCGAAGAACGTCCTGGGTCATCCTCAGCCGGTCGTCGATATTCTGCTGCCGCAGGGCCGGCGTTTTGAACCGTTCATCGTCGAGCCATTCGGGCTTGTCCAGGGCGCGGGTCATGGCGGTCCACTCCCGGTTGGTCTGAACCGCGACGCTGAGATGGCCGTCGGTGGTCTCGTAAATCAGATCGATGAAGCTGGCGGCATCCTGCTGCGGAATGTCATGGCCGACAAAGGTCTGGCTGCCCATGTCGGAACCCCACAGGAACGCCATGATCGTATCCAGCATGGACAGCCGGATATGCTGCCCTTCGCCGCTGCGTTCGCGGGCCAGCAGAGCAGCGGAAATAGCCTGGGCGGCGACGATGCCGGTGAGCTTGTCGGGCAGGATCGTGCGCACCAGCCGGGGCCGTTCCAGGTCCGAGCCGGCCTGAATGGTGGCGAGACCGGATATGGCCTGGATCAGCGGATCATAGACCGGCTTGTGGGAATACTGCCCCCGTTCGCCGAAACCGCTGATCGACACATAGACGATATCGGGCGCGGCCGCCCTCACCGCATCCTCGCCGATGCCCATGCGATCCACCACGCCGGGACGAAAGTTCTGGATGAACACGTCGGCGGATTCCACCAGACGCATCAGCGCATCAATGCCGCGCGGATCCTTCAAATTCAGCGCGACGGAACGCTTGTTCCGGTTGTTGTTGAGGAAATTCGCCGACACCCCCGCGCGCTGATTGGAGGACGCCCGTGTGTGGTCGCCCCCGTTGGGGTTTTCGATCTTGATCACATCCGCGCCCTGATCGGCGAGCAGCATGGTTGCCGACGGCCCCGAGACCATCGAGGTCACGTCGACAATACGGTAGCCGTGAAGGGGACCTGTCATGGAAGGGATATTACCCCGCCCACGGGCGCTGTTCCAGAATGATCAGAGCGGGATCCAGGAATGTTCCTTGGTGTAATGGACATATCCGATATTGGCGCCGGCGCGAAGGCCAAGCCCGGTGCGGATCGGCGCCAGAATGACCTTGCCGCTTTGCTGATAATTCACGCCCACGCCGGCCACGAAATAAAAGCTGCCTTCCACGCCGGGAAAGCGCTGGAACAATTCCTGGGTGTTGCGCAGCTTGTAGATCAGGGTAAATACCTTCGACGCATTGCCGCCGATATCAAAACCGACGCTGGGCCCCTGCCAGAAGACCTTGCGCGATGTCCCCCCCTTGCGGTTCAGTTCTCCGCGGCCATATCGAACTCCGATGCCGATCGCGCCGCCGAATTCCTCGCCGGTGATGAAGGCGTTGGGACGGCCGTGATCGGAAAAAACCTTTTCGATCGCCTTGGCCAGGCCTTCCGTGGTGTCGCCAAAAAACCCACGCGCCTTGTTGACGATCTCATCCTTGGTGTACCCGCCATTATCGGCCGCTCCGGCGCCGCCCGTCGTAATGAGCAAAGCACAGGCAATCACCGCAAAACTGCGCAATATCTTCCCAACCATTTCCAACCTCCTTGAATTTCGCGGCGTTGATATGTTCCCACCCACGCGCTGGGGCGGCAATAGCATATTCAGCCACGGAATGTTCCAAATTCGTAATGCCACGGTTGATTATGAACCATATTAAGGCGGTTTCGAGGCGGAATGCGCGAAACCGAAATATTCAA
>CALGIA010000401.1 GCA_937916005.1 uncultured Rhodospirillaceae bacterium | reverse complement strand
CGGGCATATTGACCGGTCGCTACGACAAATCCGGGCATATTGACCGGTCGCAACGGCAAATCCGGGCATACTGACCGGTCGCGGATTGGCCGCCGCCGCGCTTGCCCCTCCCCGTGCTTGGGGCTATAACCCCGTTCCACTGTCGGAGCGTAGCTCAGCCTGGTAGAGCGCTGCGTTCGGGACGCAGAGGCCGGAGGTTCGAATCCTCTCGCTCCGACCAGTGATTTCAAGGGGTTAAGACCCCTCCTCCCTCTATTGCATCCCTGTTAAGGGCCCGGATTCGTTCCGAGCCTGTTCTCTTAATTGATAAAAATAACGCCCTCGGCTGTGCTGGCCGAAGGCGTTATTGGTTCCGTCCCCACCGCAAATGAAAAAGAAAATCAGTTTCGATGCAGAAGACTGCCGAGCGATGTGGGCGATGAGAGGAAGACTGACTTGCCACCCAGCATTCGCACTCGCGAATCTGGGGTCATTTTCCGGGACTTCTCGTTCACATCGTTCGGGTGTTTAATAGCGGCGCCACACATACGCACTCGCGAGGACCTCTGGGGATCCGAGCCGCAGGACTATCCCTCGGTTTCTCCACCGACAATCGCGAAGGAGTCACGATATGCCCGACGGTTTTGACGAAAATACGATCGAGATGGTCGGTAACGACTATCCGTTTTTTCGCCATGTGACCGGCGTTCGCGATGGTTTGAATCTGCGTTACACACCCGTTGGACCCGGTCAGGCCTTTACAGCCGTGCTTGAAAACCAGCCGTTCCAGGCCAACGAATTTTCTCTCGCCAATTACACCTTGATGAGAGACCGCGGCGTTGAATGGATGACCGCAATTCCGGTGTTTCTCAACCGTGCCTTCCGGCATGGCTCAATCTATGTGCGGCGCGACAGCGATCTTTCCCACCCGTCGGATCTGCGCGGCAAGACAATTGCCGCCCGGGAATATACCCAGACCGCCGGCGTCTGGTGGCGAGGCACCATGATCGACGAATACGGTCTGCACTGGACCGATGTGAACTGGATTGCGAGCCCGAAGCAGCGCTTCGCCCCACCCGAAGAGGCGGCGGTGAAGACCGTTGAGGGAGATCTGGAACAGATGGTGATTGATGGCAAAATCGATGCATATCTCGCGCCCAGCACCGCGGATGAAAAGAAGCCGGAAGAGGACCGCAAACTCCGCCCCCTCCTGCCCGATACGGAGGGCGCCGAGCGGGATTATTTCTCCCGCACCGGAATCTATCCCTTAAACCACGCTGTCGTTATCCATGAGAGCTGCCTCGCCAAATATCCGTCGGCGCCGAAGGTGCTGTTCGAGGCTTATTGTGCGAGCAAGAAACGATTCTACGCCGAGGGCGGTAATACTAACCCCTGGGGCGATGCGAGCAGAGAAGATTTCATCTCGTTTGGGCTGACGGTAAAAAACCGCGAGATCGTCGGAACGCTGCTGCGCTATCTGTTCGAGCAGAAATTCATCAGCCGGGTTCCCGATATCGATCCGTTATTTGCCGATGGCGCCGCCGGCTTTGTCGACGGTTGAACCGGTCGCGACAGCAACGGCATTGAAGAATTTCGTCCTCGTTCATGGCACGGCTCATGGCGGGTGGCGCTCGGTTCGCATGCCCGGGATGTCCGGCCAAAGGGGAGAAGAATTATGCCGATTTTCGAAAACGGTCCGGTTCGCATTCGCTACGAAGAGGCGGGCTCCGGCTTTCCGATGCTGGTCATTCCGGGCGGCGGCCTGAACGCCAGGGTCGAGAGTTTGGGCGTCGCCGGATCATTCAATCCGCTGGTCGAGTTCAGCGATTCCCATCGCTGCGTCGCGCTCGACATCCGCAACGCCAATGGCGGCGGCACCACGGGCCCGCTGGAGGTAGAGAAGGCCTGGGACGCCTTCACCGACGACCAACTCGCGCTGATGGACCACCTGGGAATCGGGAAGTTCGTGGTGACTGGCTTCTGCATCGGCGGTCCGCTGATCTGGAACCTGATCCGCCGGGCGCCGGACCGGGTCGTCGCCGCCATTCTGGCGCATCCGAGCGGCTTCCGCCCGGAGCAGCCGGACCTGTTCTACCAGAACAATATCAGTGGATGGGCGCCCAAGCTGCTGGAGAGCCGCAGCGACATCACCAGGGATATGGTCGAGCGGTTCCTGCAGAAGATGTACCGGGACGATTCCGATTTCGTCTTCACCGTCAGCCGAGATTTCGTACGAGCTTGCAAAATTCCGATCCTGATCATGCCGGACGACGTGGCGGCGCACCCATATGCGGCCGCGATGGAGACGGCGCGCCTCGCTCCCAACGCCCAGGTCAGCCTGTATCCCTGGCGGGAGCCCTCGGGCCATGTAGAACTCGCCCTGCGCCACGTCCGCACTTTCCTGAAAGCGCACACGCCGGCGGCCGAATGACGCGCGATGTCCGCCGGTCCGTTGATTTTTGGCAGGATCTAAGATGGACTGAACCGGTGAGCGCGGCCGAGGCGGAGCAGATGCTGGTCAGCGCCTTCCCCGATGTTCCGCCCGATCAGGTACGCGAAGACCTGACGTCGCTCATCAATGGATTGGATGCAAGGGGGTTTCTGGTCCGGGTCGACTGAATTGTCCGCCGGCGCTTCAGGATTTGAGTGGTTATGTCCTGGGCGCCATTTGATTTAGCCGTCTGCCGGGCATTTCCCCAAATCGGTTTCTAACTGCCCTTGAAGCCGGAATTTATCTTAACTTCCCAGGCATCCGGTCCACGGAGGATAAATGAATCATGCCCGGGAGTGCGGCGGGTAATTTCTCCCGGGTTCAGCCCTTTGGCGTCATATTCCCGCCATGCCACGTCAATATCTTCGACTTTGAAATCGAACTGGAGGGCGTTTTTGGCAGACCCGTTCTCTCCGGATTGAGACAGTTGAAGACGCGTACGATCACGGAATTCGACGACGGCGAAATTTTCCCGTCGTACATCCGCGCGTGCGCCGATCGCTTCGAAGAACGAGATTGCCTCGGAAAGATCCGAGACGGGTAACCGCAAATGCGCAAGCGCCACGGCTGAGTTCGACTCAGTATTCATATTGATTGTTCCTCCCTACACGTCACAGAAATGGCGGGACACGGGTAATAATTCTGCACCGCTTCACTCTGCCGTTTTACTCCGCCGCTTCACGCATTCCCAGCGCTTCCAGCACCTTCGGCGGCGACATCGGCAGGCTGTCGAAGCGAATGCCGAGCGCGTTGTAGACGGCGTTGCGGACCGCCGCCAGCGCCGGCACCAGCGGCGCCTCGCCGACGCCGCGCACGCCCTGCGGATGCAACGGATTGGGGATTTCGATCATCACCGTATCGAGCATCGGCAAATCCGAGCAGACCGGCATGCGATAATCGAGGAAGCCCGGATTATCGACCTTGCCGTCCTTGTCATAGACATATTCCTCATTGAGCGCCCAGCCGACGCCCTGCGCCATGCCGCCCTGCATCTGACCCTCCACATAGGCCGGGTGAACCGCGCGGCCGACATCCTGGAACGAGGTGTAGCGCAGCACCCGGACGATGCCGAGATCGACATCGACCTCGACGTCGCAGATATGGGTGGCGAAACCGCCCGCGGCGCCCGTGGTGGTGAGCTGTGAGCCGCCGCCAATCGGCCCGCCCATCGCGTTCGCCTTTGCGGCGAGTTCTTCCAGCGTCAGCGGGTCGAACTTGCCGGCATTGTCGCCGGCCGGCCGCGCCGCGCCGTCTTCCCAGGCGACTGCGTTGACGTCGATGTCCCAGATTTTCGCCGCGCGTTCGCGCAGCGTGTCGATGACTTTTCCGGTCGATTCGGTCACCACGATACCCGACGAGAAGAGCACGCGGCTGCCGCCGGTCAGGTTGCTGAAGCCGATGGTCGCGGTGTCGCCGATCAGCACCGACACACGCTTGTAATCGATGCCCAGCAATTCGGCCGTGATGTTGGCGATCGCTGCGCGCGAGCCGCCGATATCGGGATGGCCGGTCGTCACGACGACGTTGCCGTCCTCGGTAATGTTGACCTGCGCGCTTGATTCGCCGGCGGCATTGAACCAGAAGCCGCTGGCGACGCCGCGGCCCTGATGCTTGCGACACTGGCAGGCCTCACCTTTGAGCTGGCGGTCTCGGCCGCCGTGCTGCTGGTGTTGCTGCCGACGCTGATCGCCTTTTCCGTCCGCTTTATCGCCAACCGGGTGAACCGCAGCCTGTAGAGCGGTTGGCGTGGACAAGTCGTGCAGGTCGGGCACAATGGGGCCATGGACAATCTCAGCGGCGGTAACCTGCACGTTTTCCTGATCGCGCTTGCCATGGTCATCGGCAGCGTCTGGATGCTGTTCTTCCGCGCCCGCGTGCCGGTGCCCGCCGGCCTGCCCGGCTTCTTCCGCGCCATTCTGGAGATCGCCAACACCTGGCTCGCCCTGTTCGGCGGCTGGGCCGGGTGTTTCTTCCTGCCCATCGGCACCATGCTGGTGCTGGGCGTGCTGGCCGGCGGCATGGCCTTCTGGCACTGGCCGGTCGCGCTGATGATGTTCGCCCTGCTCGCGGTCTGGAAAAACCGCTGACAAGGCCAGGGAGCTGACGACAGTGCCGCGACCCTGTCCTGATTCAGGGTAAGAACACACCCAACCAGAGTGCTAAGTCTTCTTCGTGTGTCGAGACTTTGACGTCCGTGACGTACCAATCGCCAAGGCCATTGGTGAGCATGACGAATAGAAAAATATCTGAACCGCTGGTGTCTTCAATCACGAACACGCGCCTAA
>CALGIA010000400.1 GCA_937916005.1 uncultured Rhodospirillaceae bacterium | reverse complement strand
CATGAGAATTCCACATACATGGTATGGGTATCGTCCATGGGCACCCAGGCGCGGGTCCAGACATGATCTTCCATCGCGCCATGGGGCGGCATGGCCCAGAACGGAAACAGAAAATGGGCGACGCGCCAGTATTTCTGGTTATCGCCGGCATCCCGCCAGGCGCCATACATGGTGCCCCAATCGGTTTCGGTAACCTTGAATTCAGGCGCCCGGTTGGTCACGTTCAAGCGTCCGGGGTGACCGGCCTCGATATCGTCGGGCGCAAGACCGCCGAAATGCAGGAAACTGAAATGGGAGGTATCGATCTCTCCCTCCAGTGCCTGAAGCCAGTTGCATTCGCGCTGGATGAAGGTGATCGTGACATCCTGTTCGGGCAGCAGGGTCGCCTCAAGGGATGGCAGGCCGGGGGAAGTGGCCGGATCGCCCATATAGACCCACACCATCCCGTTGCGTTCCGCCGTTTTATAGACCTTGGCCTTGACCTTGTGCTTGAAGTCCTGATGTTCGGGCGCATTGGGCATGTCGACGCAATTGCCGTCGGCGTCGAATTTCCAACCGTGATAGACGCACCGAATGCCGTTATCTTCGTTACGGCCATAGAAAAACGATGCGCAGCGATGGGGGCAGCGGTGATCCATGACCCCGACCCGGCCGGAGCTGTCGCGAAACCCGATAAGCTGTTCGCCCAACAGCATCAGCCGGACCGGCGCGCCGTCCGCTTCCAGTTCCGATGATTTCAGCGCCGGAATCCAGTATTGCCGCATCAGCTCGCCCATAGGCGTCCCCGCGTTGACCCGGGTCAGGATTTCGCTTTCGCTTGCCGACGTCATGGGGCTTCTCCCAGATTATTGTTTCGCCGATCCGTCCGCTTCGTTAGTTTCTCGCATCGCGGATAAATATAAGACGATAATCGCCATCCGCGCCAGTGTCCGCATCATGGAGTTTCCGTAAAAATATGGAATTCGGCCTCTCTTTTCCGCAAAAAGATATCGGGAACGACCCCGTCGTCATCCGAGACTTCGTTCAGGCTGCCGAAGGGCTTGGTTTTGCGCGGCTGACCTTTGTGGACCATGTTCTGGGCGCGCCCGCCACGGCAACGGACGATCCTTCCTGGATGGAAGGCTACACCATTGAAAGCAGTTTTCACGAACCCATGACCCTGCTGGCCTATATCGCGGGCTTCACCAGCGAAATCGGGCTTGTGACCGCCAACATCATTTTACCTCAACGACAAACCGTTCTGGTCGCCAAACAGGCCGCCGAAATCGATTTGCTGAGCGGGGGACGCCTGACCCTGGGCATCGGCCTCGGTTGGAACCAGGTCGAATATCATGCGCTGGGCATGGATTTCACCAATCGCGGCAAGCGGGTGGAAGAACAGATTGACCTGCTCCGCCGTCTCTGGACCGAGGACACGGTGGCATTCGATGGCGAATGGCATCAATTCGAGGCCGCGGGCCTGAACCCGCGCCCGATCCAGCAACCTATTCCAATATGGTTCGGCGCGGTTGCCGACGCCGCCATTCGCCGGGCCGGCAAGCTGGGCGACGGGTTGCTGGTCTTTCCCCATTTCAAGGAACTGGAAGAAGCCGGGACCAAAATCAAACTGTTTCTGGACAGTGCGGCGGCGGCCGGGCGCGACCCGGCGGCGTTGAACGTGGACGCGACCATCTATGCCCGCGAGGGCAAGGGTGGTGTCGATGACTGGCTCCGCGCCACGGAAAACTGGCAATCCGTCGGCGCAACCTCGATCAGCTTCAGAACAGCGGATTCAGGCTATTCCACAATCGATGAACATGTGGCGGCCATGGAACGGTTAATAACCGGCTAGCGGGATTTGTTTCTTTTGGCGATTTCGCGCCGGTCGTTCTCCATCAGATCGATCATCACGTCCTGAACCAGACCGATCGCCATAGTCCCGCCGAAATCGCCGCCCATGTCACGGGCCAGATTGACCCACCAGTCTTCATCGCGGTTTTCCGTGTCGGATATGCTCCCGACCCGCGCGGCGAGTTTCCTGGCGCCATCCTTCGACCCCGGCAAACCATGCTTTTCCAGACGTTCCACCCAATGCTTCAGGACAAAATCAAAACGCCGTTCCTGAGCAGCAGAAAATGCCTCACTCATGCGCGCCAGCAAGGCGTCTTTTTGGGTCATAACCGGCGCTCCTTGAGATAATTCAGGCAAAGCATCGTTCAAACAGTTCCTCGCCCTCGCGGATCGTGGCGCGGCGGCGGTTGGGTGACGGAATCAGGGTCTGGCGGGTGGGCGGCGTCTCCAGATAGCCCTCGCCATAGAGCCCCCGCCCCGCCGCCATGGCCATGTCCGGGATCAGGTTCGGGTCGAAATCCTCCGGGTCGAAATATCTCGGAAATCCTGTTTTATCGTATAAATCGAACAGCGCCGTCTCAATCCCGATCGCGATCTGTTCCGGATCATGGTCTCCCGGGTCGACCGTCAGCGCCGCCGCCAGGCGCTTCATCACATCGCCCGCGATCGGCGCGTTGAACCGGATCACCCGGGGCATCAGCACGCCGACGGCAAGGTCGTGGCCGATATCGAGTTCGGTTTCCAGCGCCATGGCCAGACAATGCGCCAGACCGAGATTGCTGTTATCGCTCGCCATATGGGCCCGGGATGCCGCCATCACCACGTCAGCGGATTCATCATCGGCGCCATCGCGCGCCGAACGGGCCAGAATTGATGCTGCATTGAGCGCCAGCGACGCGCTTTCAGGGGTTGTGGTGGTGTTGAATAATGAATCCGCGCAACGGCATAGCGCGCCAATCAGTTCCGCCCCCATCATGGTCGCCGCCTCCATGCCGGTTGCCGGCAAGACAGGAAAAAGGCGGACGGGATTAACCGACCGCCCTTTATCCGGCGTTCAATCAGTGCGCCCAAACCGCTACCCCATATAGCGCGTCAGGAACAACGACAGCTCGGGGATGTAGGTCAC
>CALGIA010000399.1 GCA_937916005.1 uncultured Rhodospirillaceae bacterium | reverse complement strand
CTTAGTCGGGCAATCGCCCGGGATTGGCAAAATGACTGTTCTCGTGACCGGCGCGGCCGGCTTTATTGGATCCTATGTCTGCGACGTACTTCTGACCCGCGGCGAGACGGTGGTGGGCGTGGATAATCTCAATGATTACTACGACGTGAACCTCAAAAAAGCGCGGCTTGCCCGACTGACCGGAAAGCCCGGCTTCACCCACGCCAACCTGGATATCGCCGATCATCAGGCGCTGGCCGACGCGGCGAATGCCGCCGGCGGCATCGACCGGGTGGTGCATCTGGCAGCCCAGGCCGGGGTGCGCTATTCGCTGGATCATCCCTTCGCCTATGTTCAGGCCAATCTGGTCGGTCATATGGCGGTGCTGGAAATGTGCCGCCATCTGCCCGGTTTCAAACATCTTGTCTATGCCAGCTCAAGCTCGGTCTATGGCGGCAATACCAAGCTGCCGTTCTCGGTCGACGACCGCACGGATTCGCCGGTCTCGCTTTATGCCGCGACCAAGAAAGCGAACGAGCATATGGGCCATTGCTACAGCCATCTTTATGGCATTCCCCAAACCGGATTACGGTTCTTTACCGTATATGGCCCGTGGGGGCGGCCCGACATGGCGCTATGGATTTTCACCAAGGCGATCACCGAAGGCAAGCCGATCCACGTGTTCAATCACGGCGACATGCGGCGCGACTTTACCTATATCGACGACATCGTCACGGGCGTGATCGCCTCCCTCGACAGCCCACCGACCGGTCAGGCAGGCGAACTCCACCGGGTCTATAATATCGGCAACCATCGCAGCGAAGAATTGATGCGCATGATCGAAATCCTGCAGGACTCGCTGGGGAAAAAGGCCGAAATCATCTTCGAGGACATGCAGCCCGGCGACGTCAAGGAAACCTACGCCGATATCGACGCCATCAGCCGCGACCTGGGCTTCGCGCCCACCACACCGATCGACGTGGGCATCCCCAATTTCGTCGAATGGTATAAGGGCTATCACGGCTGAGAATTTGCGCCACCGGTTATCCCCTGTAGAGTGCCGATAACAGATAACAACAAACGGGGGCGGGCCATGAGCCTTTTACCGATTTCAATGACGTTTTGGGATTACGACCGGGTTCAGGCGCTGGCCGACGGGCGGGTCAGGATCGAAGGCTGCGATGCGGAGCATTTCAACCTCGACCTTCATGACATTTTCTTCCGTGCGATCCGCTCGCAGGATTTCGATATCACCGAAATGTCGTTTTCGTCCTACATGATGATGAAAGCGCGGGGCAATGCGCCCTATACGGCGATCCCCGTCTTCCTGTCGCGCATGTTCCGCCATTCGGCGATTTTCATCCGCACCGACCGGGGCATCGACAAGCCGGAAGATCTCAAGGGCAAGCTGGTCGGCGTGCCGGAATATCAGGTCACGGCCGCGCTGGTGGCGCGCGGCATGCTGTCGGACGAATACGGCGTCCAGCCATCCGACATATGCTGGCGTACCGGCGGGGTGGAAGACCCGGGCCGGCCGGAAAAAGTCGATCTCAATCTGCCGGCGGATGTGGAAGTCAAGGCGATCCCCACCGACCAATCCCTGTCGGCCATGCTGGCGGCGGGCGACCTCGACGCCATTCTCGCGCCGCTGCCGCCGTCCTGTTTCACCAAGGGCGCGCCAAATATGGGGCGGCTGTTTCCCGATTATCACGCGGTGGAAAAAGCCTATTGGCAAAAGACGAAATATTTTCCGATCATGCATGTGTGCGCTATCCGCACCACCCTGGTCGAGCAATATCCCTGGCTTGCCGGCAACGTGTTCAATGCCTTTTCCGAGGCCAAGGATATCGCCATCAAGCGCCTGCCCAATTTCGGCGCGGCCAAGGCGACACTGCCTTGGCTCGCCGCCGAGGTGGAAGAAACCGTGGCGCTGATGGGCGAGGATTACTGGCCCTATGGCGTTGAAAACAACCGCATCGCCCTGGAAAACGCGACCCGCTATTCATACGAACAGGGCCTCAGCGATCGCAAGCTGGACATCGAGGAACTGTTTGCGCCGTCCACCCTGGAACAGTGGAAGAGCTAAGAGCGGGTCGCCCTACTTCAATAGCCGGTCAAAAAACGCGATAACCCTGGCCCATGAATCCGCCGTCTGTTCGGGGCGCCAGCGTTCCTTGTTGACGAAATCCTGGAAGCCGTGTCCCGCGCCGTCATATTGGTGAAATTTGTGTTCGACACCCGCGGCGGTCAGTGCGGCGTCCAACTCGGTGACATCTTTCGGCGACGGGTTCATGTCGTCATTGCCGAAAATGCCGATTACCGGGCACGGTATGCGGTCGGCCAGTTCGATGGGCGGCACGCCGTCGCCAAAGGCGAGCTTGATGCGCCCGCCATAGAGCGTCGCCATTGCCTTGTAGTTGGGGTTGTGGCACGCGCCGAGCCACGACACCCGCCCGCCCCAGCAGTGACCCATTATGGCGGTGCGGTCGGGATCAACCTTGTCCAGCCCACATAACACCTGGTAGGCGGCGTCGAGATCGGCCACCGTCCAGTCGTCGCGGAATTCCTTCCGCTTGACGGCGACATCGGTTTCCGGCGGCCACCAGTGAAAGATATAGGGGATCACGCAGGCATAGCCCGCCGCCACCACCTTGTCGCCCACGTCGATGGTGAACGGGTCGAGTTCGAGGCCTTCATGGGCGATGGGCAGATGTTGCGCCACCATGATTCCCGGAAACGGTCCGTCGCCTTCGGGCTGGAACACCAGAATTTCCATCGGGCTTGTTCGACCGTTGACCTGAACGTCGACGCTTTGTTTTGTGTACATTTATCTTTGCTTTTGTTTCGATAACTCAGTTCGGTCGAATGGCCAGCAATTCCTGCGCGTCGCCGACCGCTTCCCCGGTTTCCATATTGAGTGTCTTGCGCTGCGGACCCTGGGTGCGCAGCACCTCTATCCCGTTGTCCCAGCGGTCGCAGAACAGCTCCACCAGATGTCCATCCGGGTCGGGGATATAAAGACTGTTGGTAATGTTGTGCTGGACCGGGTCCAGCTTGATGCCCGCCTCGGTCAGCTCCGCATGGGCCGCCTGCAGCGCGGGGAAATCGGCGACCCGCCACGCGAAATGAACCAGCCCGGGCTGGATGGGATCGGCCGCCTCACTACCGCCGCGCTGGATCAACGCCAAATCGTGATGCTGTTCGCCCAGGCTCATGAAGGCGATTTTGCGTTCTTCGTTCCGGGTTACCACCTCTAGCCCGACAACCTTGGAATAGAAAGCCAGCGACGCGTCGATGTCGCTGACGTTCAGGACGATGTGGCCCAAACCGGTTGCTTTCACCATTGCCAGCTCCTTTCAGGATTGGTTTCCTCAACGATTTCATGGCGCATCTTGCCGATACCTTCGATTTCCGTTTCCAAAACATCACCGGGCTGCATGAAAAACGGTTCCGGGTCGGGCTTGCGCCCCATGGCGACCCCTGACGGCGTGCCGGTCAGAATGATATCGCCCGCATCCAGCGTCATCTGGGAAAGATAGGCGATCAGCTTGGGGATCGGAAATATCATCTGGGACGTATTGCCGTCCTGACGGATTTCGCCATTAACATGAGCGCGGATCGCGAGATTCATGGGATCGCCGATTTCATCGGGTGTCACCATCCACGGCCCCTGGGGGGCGAAGCTGTCGAACATCTTGCCGAGCAGCTGGTGGCCTTCCCTTTTTTCGATGCGCACGATATCGCGCGCGGTGATGTCGAGCATGATAGTATAACCCGCGATCACGTCATAGGCGCGGGATTCGGGCACGTTCTTGCAGGTTTTACCGATCACGATGGCGAGCTCGGTTTCGTAATCGAGCTGTTTGACGAAGTCGGGCTTGGCGATTTTGCGCACCGGCCCGATGATTGACGAGGTCGCCTTGATCCAGGACGCCGGGACCACGGTTGGAAGCTGGTTGCCCATCTCCGCCCGATGTTCGGAATAATTCCGGCCCACCGCGATGGCCTTGCCGGGCCGGCGCACGGGTGCGTGCAAGCTGCAATCTGAAAACGGCGCGATGAATTTGGAGCCGTCGAGCGCGGTGGCGGAATCCGCGTCGGCGAGCCCATCGACCCAAGCCAATGTTTCGGAGATCAGCTCGCGGGAAGGCGCGCCGATTTGCAAAAGCTCTACCATGTCGCTGGGCAAACGCAATGCGGCGATCTCGCCCGCCTGGATATCGCCTTTTTCACCGGCGAGATAGCGCGCGGCGGCCTTGCGGAGATCGACCACACGGTCGCCGTCCAGCAATACGCCATGGCGCGACATGGAACGCGGCTCATGGTTGAGGTTGAAGCGCAGAAGTTTCATGAATCCTCCCGAGATTGAATTATGAACCCACAGCCTACGCCTTATTCCCCACCGTCGGAAAGACCTCAGATAACGCCGTTCGCCCGCATTTTGGCGATATCTTCGGCACTGTAGCCGAGCGTTCGCAAAATTTCTTCCGTATCCGCGCCGAGCACGGGCGGCGGCGTATCCACGGCGGGATCGCCGGCCGATGATTTGAACCCGGCCCCGA
>CALGIA010000398.1 GCA_937916005.1 uncultured Rhodospirillaceae bacterium | reverse complement strand
AGTCGATGATTTCCAGGACGTGCTTGTCCGGGTCGTGGAAATATGCCCGCCGGCCCGAGAAATTCGCCGGCGGCGGCCGGTCTTCCTCGAAGAAGACCTCCACGCCGTTGTCTCTCAGATCCTGCACATAGTCGTCATATTTGTCGCCGTCGACCCAGAACGCCTGGTGACATATGGTTTCCTCTTCGCCCTGACCCACATTGACCGGACCGGGCGCCTTGGTGATCATGAAATGGTCATTGCCGGTGCGCAGGAAGACCATCTTTTCACGCTTCTCCGAGACCTCCATCCCCAGGATGTCCCGATAAAACGCCAGACTGCGGTCGATATCGCTGACCGGCAGGCTGAAATGGACGACGCCTTTGGTTTTTATCATGTCTGGTCCTGTCGGTTCGGGTTAGGCGGCCTGGAAACTGTCGACCGGCGCGCACTTGGTCATGCCGGCGATTTCCACGCCCTGGATGTTTTCCCGGAAGCCGGGAACAAGCGGGCGGCCCTCATCGGCCAGCCACAATCTCATCAGGTGACGCTTGCGCTCGGGCTCGGGCCAGTCCTCGAACGCGCTTCTGGTGTGGGCGGTGACATGGCTGTTGAGGATCTGGATGTCGCCGGCGCGGAAATCCATGTCGAAATACGTGTTTCGCGCGGTTTCGGCAAAGACCCTGAAGGCCTCCTTCTGGGCGTCGGTGAAGGGCGGCACGCCGGGCAGGCCCTGCGCCTTGATCACATGGGTGCCGGCGCCGCGCCCGGCGAAATAACCGTCATGGAAGGAAAATACCGGCAGCTTGTACCAGGGCGGCTCACCGGGCGGGATTTCACCGTGACGGGACAGATAGAACTCTTCGGTCAGCGCCTCAACCAGATCGGGGCGGCTGTCGAGCATCTCGTTATGGATCGTCACCAGACTCGCAATCTTGCTGGCGCCGCCGCTTTTCGACGGTTGGGCGCACAGCAATGCCACAGTGTCGCACTGGTCGCTGTGGAAACTCATTTCAGCGGCGGTCTGATATCCGCGCACGGCGGGGTCTTTGTAATCGCCGCCGAAATCCTTCACATGGCCCAGCATGTGGCCTTCGCCATTTTGCGACATGGCGCGCCCGAAGCGGAGCCCGATCCCCCAGAATGCGATTGCCGCCTGGGTCTTGGTGAACTGGTCGATGGGAATTCCCCGTATCAGAACGAAGCCGCGCCCTTCCAGGATTTCGTCATGCAGCAGGGCCAGCCCGTGATCGAGGGCCGGCAGATCGAAATTTTCCCGGGTGATATCCAGGATTTCCCGCCCGCTTCGTTCCGCCTCGGCGACAGCCAGGCAGATATCCTCGATCTCCGTCACGGAAAGCTCATAGATCCAGCTATCATCCGCCGCCAGCTCCCGCGCCGTCCAGCCGGCGGGGTCGACCAGTCGCTTCATGGCGATTGCGGGCTCGCGACTGCGCGCGGCGGGGCGGAAGACCATTGCATCATGCTCCAAACATCACATCATGATGTTACCCATCGTGGATGGGGTCTGTCCATTGGGCTGGCAGGTTTCTCTCGCGGCTCAAATGTTCTAGCTTCACTCCATTGAAGACGAACAAGGATAGTCACGAATGGCCTATGACGGATTGCGCCCCTATCTCCAGGTGCTGGAACAGCGCGGCATGTTGCGCTGGGTTGATAAGGAAGTCGACAAGGATTGGGAGATCGGCTCGGTCCTGCGCATGATCTTCCGGGGCATGCCGGAAGAAAAGCGCTACGGCATTGGATTCAGCAATATCAAGGGTTTCCCCGGCGGGCGTCTGGTGGCCGGCGTGGTCGCGGCGTCCCGCGACATGATCGCCACGGCCGTCGGGTGCGAACCCACCCTCAGCGCCATCCATGAACGGGTGATCGCCGGCATCAACAACCCCATCGAGCCCGTGATGGTCGAGACCGGCCCGTGCAAGGAAATCATCATCAAGGGCGATGATGTGGATCTCAACGCCCTGCCAATTCCGATCTGGACGGCGGACAAGGACGCCGGTCCCTATCTGACGCCGCTCTGGGTGACCCGGGATCCGGAAAACGGCCGCCGCAACATCGGCATCCGGCGCTGCCAGATCAAGAGCCGGAACACCACCGGTATCCTGTTCGGCGCGCCCGACCGGGGCGGCGCAATCCATTTCGAGAAATATCGCCGCATGGGCAAGAACATGCCGGCGGCGATTTTCATCGGCGCCGACCCGGTGCAGTATCTTGTGGCGCCGTCGCGCTACGGGCCCGATGAGCTGGCCGTCGCCGGCGGCATCAGGGGCGAGGCGGTCGAGATGGTGAAATGCGAGACCATCGATCTGGAAGTGCCCGCATCGGCGGAAATCGTGATCGAGGGCGAGGTGCTGACCAACGGGTCCGAGCCCGAAGGCCCGTTCGGCGAATTCACCGGCTACATGGCCGGCGGCCGGGACGGGCCCGTGTTCAAGGTGAACTGCATCACCCACCGCAAGGACCCCATCATGATGGGGATCATCAGCCAGTTCCCGCCCAGCGAATCCAGCATGATCAAGCGCGCGCTGCTGGAAGCCGGGCTGAAAAAACACCTGACCCATGACCTCAACATCCCCGGCATCAGCGATGTGCATGCGCTGGAAGCCGGCGGCTGTACGGCGGCGTTGTGGATTTCCATGAAGAAAATGTATCCGGGTCATGTGGATCAGGCGGCATTCGGCACCCTGGGTTATATGGGGATGAGCTATTTCAAATGGATCGTGGTGACCGACGACGATATCGACATCGAGGATTCCTTCATGCGCGACTGGGTCATGTGCTGGCGCGTGCGCCCGGACAAGGACATGCGGGTGATCACCGGCACCGCATCGGTTGAGCTCGACCCGTCATCGCTGGGGCCCGACGATGTGGTCGGCGCCGAGACATCCGCCAAGGTGATCATCGACGCCACCCGCAAATGGGATTACCCGGACATCTCGCTGCCGCCGCTCGATAAAATGCGCGCCGTGGCCGACGACTGGGACTCATACGGGCTGCCGCCGCTGGAGGATCTGAAACTGCCGAAAGGCGAGTAAGCCCGGTCATTCCATGCGCTCCAGATTCCCCAGCCGCAGCAGCATCTCGGCAATCATCTGGGTGTCGCGCAGGAAATTGGTCTTGCGCTTGAATTCATTGGCGCGGTGGGCGGTGCCCTTTTCGCCCGGCATGCCGGGGCCGAACTGGATTCCGTTGGGCAGCTGGCGGGCCGAGGTATAGCCGTTCGACGACCGGGGCTCGGCCGGCATTCCGGTGACATCGCCGAAGATGTCCAGCAGGGTCTTGATCCAGGGGCCTTTTGGATCGCGGTACATGTAGCGCTTGAGGCTGATATCGAAGCCGGCGTCGATGCCCGTCCGGGTCTGCCATGTGGCGATGCCGCGTTTGATGTCGGCGATGATCCGGTCCGGTTCGCGGCCCCGGGGCGCCCTCGGGTTGACCGCCAGATGGAGCGCGCCCTGTTTGATTTTCACATATGTCACGGGCGCGGTGAGCGCCCCCATGAAAGGGTCGCTGAACCCGATCCCCAACTTGCCGCCCAGATAATCCAGACCCCAGTTCGCGGCCACATAGGAGGCGGCGTCCGTGAAGTGATTGCTTTTGAAGGGCACGGATTTCCGCGCCATATGGATGAAGTCGAACAATCTCGACACCGGGTTCACGCCCCGCCCCGGGCGCGCCGAATGGGTCGATTCCCCGAACACGGTGACGGTCAGGCTGTTGTCCCCGATGGACGATGCGATGCGGAAATTTGCTCCGTTGTCGGCCACGTAACGCCTGGCGGCCGTGTCGATCAGGCGCTTGAAGCGGGCCGGATCGGATGTCCTGATGACGGCCCGGGCGCGGGACGGGATCTGGTTGATCGCCAGACCGCCGGTCGCATCGACGATTTCCGCGCCGTCCCCGCTGCCCGGACGGACCGGAAATTTCCCCATGACCACGCCGAAGCCCTTTTCGGCCACCCCCACCGGGTAGGCCCCGTCGAGCACGATGTTGTAGGGCGCGAGCGTCGTGCGCGCCTTGTAGTATTCGGTCGCCGAGCCGCCGGTTTCCTCGGTGGTTTCAATCGACAGCCGGATCGTCCGGTCGAGGGTGAAGCCGGCGCGTTTGATCGCCCCCATGGCGTAGAGAACCGCCGTGATCTCGCTTTTGTCGTCGGACGCGCCCCTGCCGTACATGCGGTCCCCGATGATTGTCAGGCGGTAGGGGGCAAGCCGCTTCCCGTCGGGCAACACCCATTTTTCCGGGTCGGCGGGAACCACGTCGCCATGGGTGAAAACGCCGATCATGTCGGGGCCTTTGCCCGGCAGGGTCACTTCGAAAATCCGGTTGTCCACATTGCGGAAGCGGAGCCCGAAATCCCCGGCGATTTTTCCGATGGCCCGGCCGAATTCCCGGATCTTCGGATTTTCATGCTGCGGTTGGTCTTCCTTCTTGTCGGTCGGGATGGCGACCAGCTCGCCCAGTGTGCGGACCATGGCGTCCTGATGTTTCAGGCGGATGAATATGCCCAGCAGCCGGTACATATTGACCTTGTCGCCCGACTGGTATTTTTTGACCCCCGACTGGTATTTCTTGACCAGGGGCTCGTTGAGAAATTCATGAAACCCGGCCGTCGGCGGCGTTGCTGAAAATCCGCTGATCAACGCGGCTATCCCGGTCCGGGTGATCTCCTGCGATTGGCCCGCCGCCGGATATAGGACCAGCGCCGCCAGGATCGAGGCTGCGATGAGTTGCTTCATGACAGTATGCCCCCGCCTTATCGCGCAAGGCGTTTTTCCGCCGCGGCGATCTGGGCCGGCTTCATTTTCCCGATCAGTTTCAGGCGGTATTTTTTCGCGCGCTCCAGCCCCTGGTCGGCGGCGCGGGTGGCCCAGACCAGGGCCTCGACCATGTCGCGCGCCACGCCCTCGCCGTTGGCATAGCGGATGCTCAGGCTGGACTGGGATTTGGCGTACCCCTGGAGCGCCGCTTCCCGGTACCATTTGACGGCCTTCTTGATATCCATCTCGGCGCCGATCCCGTCGCGGTACATCTTGCCCAGATTATACTGGGCCCGGACCATGCCCTGGTCGGCGGCTTTTTCGAACCAGTGAAAGGCCATCGACTGGTCCCGGGGCACACCGAGCCCATTGCTGTACATCTTGCCCAGCTTGTATTGCGACCGGGCGAAGCCCTGTTGCGACGCAAGGGTCAGCCATTTCACCGCCGCGCCATAATCCCGCGTCACGCCGTCGCCGGCGATCAGGCTGTTGGCGAGGTTGTACTGCGCCCGCGCGTAGCCCCGGTCGGCGGCCTTGCGCCACCAGGTGATCGCCAGCCCCCGATCCGCGGCGACTCCTCTGCCCCGGTCATACATGTTGCCGATATTGAACTGGGACCGGGCGTCGCCGGCTTCGGCCATGGGCCGCCAGGCGCTCAACGCCCTGGTGAAATTGCCTTCCTGATAGGCTGTCCAGCCGGTCTGGAAATCCGCATGGGCGGTTCCGCTCAAGGTCAGAAAAAGGATCAGGAAGGGGATCACGAATGAGATCAGGGCAACGCGCCGGCGTTTCATGGTCGTCTCTCCTGTTTGAAGCTTTCCTGTCTGAATCTGGGGCATGATCATTTCGCCGCCGTCGTGACGGGCATCTTGTCGGTGCGCGCGCGCAGCACCGCCATCAGCCCGTTGAAACCATCCCGGCGGACCACGGCGGCGAATTGATCGCGCTGGGTCACCGCCATGGAGATGCCCTCAACCATGATATCGATAATCCGCATGCCGCCGTCTTTTGCCGTCCGCACCCGCCAGGTGGCCTTGATGGGCGGGCCGCTGGGCCGCCGGATTTCGGATTTGACGTAGAAATCCTTTTTGTTGCTCAGGGGCGTTTCCAGCACCACGACCAGCTTTTCGCCCGCATAGCCGCCCAGCCTGGATGCGTAGGCCTGCAGCACATATTCGCTGAACAGACCCAGATAGTCGTTCCGCTGCGCCGCGCTGGCGGTCCGCCAGTAGCGGCCGAGCGAAAAACGGCCGATCAGTTTCAGATCGAACTTGTCGGTCAGCAATTGGCGGAACGCGCTTTCCCGCGCCTCCAGATCCTTGCCGGTGGATTGCAGCACCGAAACCGCCTGCTTGCCCAGATCGGCGATAAAGGCCGATGCGTCGCCCGGCTTGGCAAAGGCCGCGTGTGAGTTGGCGGCCAGACCCACGCCCAGACCCACGCCCAGACCGGCGCAAAGCAGCGCGATCGCGAAAAACCGCCGGAAAACCTGAATATCCATGTGTTTGATCTGCAACATAAACCATGCAGCCCCTGTTGTTCGCCTGACATTATCGCAAATAATCACCGGTCTCTATACCTCTTCCGACGCCAGATTGTCGCGAATTTTGCCGAGAATTGCATAGAGCTGGTCGACCTCCTCCATGGACAGCCCGGCGGTGGCGACCGTGTTGACCTCCAGCGCATAGGGCAGCAGATCCTGTTTCAGCGCCCGCCCGGCATCGGTCAGGAAGATGTTGATGGTGCGCCGGTCCGTTGCGTTGCGCTGGCGGCGGATCACGCCGTTGCGCTCCAGCAGCCGCAGCGCGCTGACCGTGGTCGGCTCCGTCGTGCCGACCCGGCGGCTCAGCTCACGCTGGCTCAACCCTTCCTCTTCCCACAGCGCGCGCAGGAAAAACCACTGGCCCGGCGTGACCTTGTGGGGCTGTAGCCGCGTCCGCAGCGCGCGCGCGAATTGCAGATGGGTATCGCGGACCAGGAAACCGGCGCTGTTCCGGGTCTCCGTATAGTCCCCGCGCCCGGACTCATTGTCCGCTTTATCACCTGCCGATTTACTGCCTTCCGAAATTCCGTCCTCCCCGCCCGCGTGGGCGTTTTTACATGGCAGTGCTGCAAGCCCGCCTGTCTTCGCACCAGGAATCACGCCGCTCATGACCCCCCGTCGGGAAAGTCTAACCCATCCCGCCCGACGCCGCATCCCGAACCCGCCCGATTCACGACGATGAACCCCATGCCCACCGGGACGACCGGGGATAATCGATACTCCTCCCCCCTCGAGGCTTGGGCCGCGTATGGCGGACCAAGGTGCAGGGTGGGGGGGCTCTCTGTTGCAAAAGACGGGTGTAACCCCTTTGAGAGATTTCCCTTGGGGCAAGCAGCCCCCCCACCCCGCCTCCCCCTCAAGGG
>CALGIA010000397.1 GCA_937916005.1 uncultured Rhodospirillaceae bacterium | reverse complement strand
GCCATGCATGCGATAGAGCGGCCCCGGCATGGGCGAGCGCAGATAGGCGCCGTAATCGTCGAGCTGGTCGTAATCCAGCGCGGTGATCTTGCCGTCGGCTCCGACCGCCGCGTCGAGTCGCACTTTTCTATTTGGGGCTGCCGTAGCCGCACTTAGATGTTCGAGCCGGTCTTCGACCCATTTCACGGTTTTGCCCGTATGGCGCGCGGCCACCGCCATCAGCACGATATAGGGCAGCACAGCCTGCTTGACGCCGAAACTGCCGCCGGAGCAGGCGGGGGTGCGCAGCCGCACGCCGCTTTCCGGCACCCGCAGCGAACGCGCCATGACCGGGTGGCCCGTATAGGGTCCCTGGAAATTGGACAGGATATCGAACAGGCCGGATTCCGCGTCGTAATCGGCCACCACCACGAAACCCTCGATGGGGGTCAGGGAATTGCGCGGGTAATCGATGGTGATGGAAATCCGGTGATCGGCGGCGGCGAAGGCGGCGTCCGGATCGCCATAGGTGAAATTACGTTCCGATACGATGTTGTTGCCGGCATCTTCATGGACCAGGACCGCGCCATCCAGAACGGCGGCTTCCGGATCGACGATGGTTTTCAGCCCGCGATACTCGACCACGATATGTTCCAGGGCGTCCTCGGCCACATAGCGGTCGGTCGCCAGCACCAGGGCGACGGCTTCCCCTGCGTAGCGCACCCGGTCGCCGGCCAGCGCCCATTCATCCAGCGGCAGCTTCAACACCATCAGGAACGGTTCGGACAGGGCGCGCACGTCCGCGCCGGTCAGCACATCGGTCACGCCGGGCAATGCGAGCGCCGCCGATGTGTCGATGGACAGGATATCCGCATGGGCATAGGGCGACCGCAGGACGGCGGCGTGCAGCGTGCCGGGACGGGTCGGATAATGGTCGGCGAAAATGGCATTGCCGGTCAGCAGCCGCGCGTCTTCCTTGCGCTCGATCGCCTGTCCGACATATTTATCCGTTGCTGTTTCCGTCATGGTCACGCTCCGTTTTGCACTGCCCTGTTCGTAACGCTTTGGGGCCTCCGGTTCAAGTCTGGCCGAGACGCTGCGCCCTTGATTCCCGATGGGCGATATAGACCGCCGAGGCGGCGATTACCGCCGATCCCAGCCAGACCCAGCTGACCGGCACCTCGCCGAACGTGGCGAAGCCCAGCAGGGCGGCCACGGGCAGGCGCAGGAAGCTGAACCCGACCACCACCGCCAGATCGGCCGCCGCATATCCGCGCGACATGGACCGCTGGGTCAGCATTTCAAAAACGCCGATGGCGACGAGCCAGCCGAACTGTTCCAGTGTCGGGGTGGTCCAGACAAACAGGCAGGCGACCAGCCCCAGGGGCAGCATGACAACCATGTGCCAGATGGCCACCGTGTCGGGCGGGTTGACCTTGGTCAGCAGTTTCAGATTGAGGGAATTCCAGGTCAGGGTGAAGACCGATACGAAGGCGAAGGCGACGCCGATATTCACATCCACGAAGCCGGGCCGGATGATGATCAGCGCGCCGGACAGCCCCAGGATGATCGCGGTCCAGCGCCGGACGCGGAGAACTTCGTTGAGAAACAGCACCGCCGCGATGGACGCGAAGATCGGCCGGGTAAAGGTGATCGCGGTCACTTCGGCCAGGGGCATGCGGGCGGCGGCCGCATAGAGACAGGCGCCGCCGAAGAATGCCAGCGTGCCGCGCAGGATGATGATTCCGGGCCGCCTGAGCGCAATCGTCCCGATGCCGCGCCGGATGACCCAGGGGGCCATGAACATCAGCCCGAACAGGCTGCGGAAAAACACGATTTCAAAGACATGGATGTCGCCCGATATCTTGCGCGAGAAAACCAGCGTGAAGGTCACCAGCGTGCCGATGATGAGCATCCAGAACGCGGCCTGCACGGCGCCGGGCCAGCGCTTGACGAAGTCGAACATGTTTTCCGGGACTCACTTGATTGGATGGACGCGGGTGATTGGATGAAAAAGGGGAACGGCCTTGCGTCAACCTACACAACTTGCGACCATTGTTTCAGTAATATCCTGCCGTGGAAATCGCTCATGCTTGTTGGCGACATCATTCCCCGCAATGCTGCGCTGAACGGATCGAAAACCGCCGTGGCGTTCGAGGACGGGACCCGCAGCTTTCGCGATTATGCGGAAAATTCCTATCGGCTGGCCAATGGGCTGATCGGGTTGGGGCTGCAGCGCCAGGACCGGATCTCGGTGATGGCCCGGAACGGCATCGAAATGCTCGAAGCCTATGGCGCGGGTGAGGTTTCGGGTCTGATCGTCCATCCGATCAACTATCGGCTGACCACGCCGGAAATCGCCTATCTGCTTGGCGATTCCGAGCCGGGCGCGGTTTTTTTCGAGGCCCAGTTCGATGATGTGATTGCGCCGGTCCACGATCAGTTTCCCACCATAAAGCGTTTCATTCGCATTGGTGGCGGGAGGGGCGGCGAGGGGGACAAGACCCCGGACTGGGCGGTTTCGTTCGAGGAGTTCATCGCCGATGGCGCGCCGACCCGCCCGGACATGCGCCCGACCTGGGACGACACCGCCTATCTGTTCTATTCCAGCGGCTCCACCGGCCGGCCCAAGGGCGTGCGGCTTGGCCAGGCCGCCCAGTGGAATACCGCCCTGGCGGTCAGTTATGAGTTCGCCATCACGCCGCGCGATATCGGGCAGGTGGTGATGCCGCTGTTTCATATCGGCGGGCGGTTTTTCCAGCTCGCCCATCACATCGCCGGCGCGACCATCCATATGCCCCATCGGTTCGATGCGGACGGGTTGGTCCGGACCATTGAGCGCGACCGCATCACCCTGACCCATCTGGCGCCGACCATGATCCGGTCGGTGCTGGATCTGCCCGATATCGACCAGCGTGATCTGTCGTCGCTGCGAACCATCGGTTACGGCGCGTCCGCCATGCCGGTGGCGTTGCTGCGCCGCGCGCTCGACCGGTTCGGGCCCATATTGATGCAGCGTTACGGGTCGACCGAGGCCGCCGTGGTGTCCTATCTGGATTTGCATCACCATGTGGTGGACGGCGCGCCCGAGGAAGTCGCGCGTCTGGCATCCGCCGGCAAGCCGGGACCCATGTCGGAAATCAAGGTGGTGCGCGCCGACGGGGCCGATTGCGATGTGGGGGAATCCGGGCTGGTGATGGTGCGCAACCCCAAGCTCATCATGCAGGGCTATTGGCGCAATGATGAAGCTACCGAGGCGGTGTTGCGCGATGGCTGGTACGAGATGGGCGATGTGGGCTACCTTGATGCGGAGGGCTTTCTGTTC
>CALGIA010000396.1 GCA_937916005.1 uncultured Rhodospirillaceae bacterium | reverse complement strand
GGCCCGCTATTGATATATCACGCGCCGCCGACATGCTGCAATTGCATGATTTGCCCTTTCGGGCGGCGCGGCTATAGTTCCGTATCCATCGGGATGACGAATCGGACAAATTCAGGGAGAAAACGAAATGGGTGAGGGAAAAGGAATTCGGGAGGTCGCCTATGTGGACTGCCCCGGCGGCGGTCAAATCTATGTGGACGGCACGACGGCCTATGTAGGCCATATCAAGGGACCGGAGGCGACATCCATCATCGACGTCTCCGACCCCAGGAACCCGAAGACGGCGAACCAGATTCTGTGCAAGCACAAGGGAACCCATTCCCACAAGGTCCGCGTGCAGGACGGGATCATGCTGACCAACTATGAATCCATCGGCTATGCGGGCGATCCGGACGCCGGGTTTCGCGGCGGGCTGAACATCTATGACGCGACCGACCCGCTGAACCCGGAACCAATTTCATTTTGGGCATGTGACGGGTCGGGCATTCACCGCTTCACCTACGATGGCCGCTACGCCTATATCTCGCCGGAAATCGAGGGCTATAACGGCAATATCTGCATGATCCTCGATCTCAAGGATCCGAAGAACCCCGAAGAGGTCGGACGCTGGCATGCGCCGGGCCAATGGCACGCCGGCGGGGAAACCCCCGTACTCGGCGATCGGGAAGCCCGCTGCCATCATCCCATGCGCATGGGCGACCGGCTGTACGTCAGCTACTGGCATGCCGGATGGTTCATCCTGGACATTTCAGACATGACCAAGCCGACGCTTGTATCGGGCATGGATTGGAGCCCGCCCTTCCCGTGGCCGACCCATACCTGCCTGCCGATCCCGTTCGAAGTCGGCGGACAAAAAATCATGCTGGTGGCCGATGAAGACGTGGCCAAGCTGTATGATGCCGGCCCATCCTTCATGTGGGTGGTCGATATCTCCGACGAAAAGAACCCGATCCCGTTCTCCAGCTACCAGATCGAAGGGCTGGATGGCAGCCCGACCCCGATGATGACCGGTTGCCATCAACCGGTCGAACTGGTGCGCGGCACTGAAATCCCCTGCGCCTGGTTTGCCAATGGGCTTCAGGTGCTGGATATTTCAGACCCGTTCCATGTCAAACAGGCGGCATGGTACATGCCCGACGTGCCCCAGGGCTCGGACCGGGTGTCGTCCAATGACGTGTTCGAGGATGATCGCGGGCTGATCTATCTGCTCGACCGCAACCGCGGCCTGTCGATCCTGGAACGGACCTAGGATTTAGGCGTACGGACCCCGGCCTCCGGGCCGGGGTCCCGCACCTAGCTCGCCCCTGAGTCTAACTCGCCAAGGCGCGGCAACGGTCGGCGGGAAACACCAATTTGATGCTTTGGCCAGCCTCAACCCGGGTCGACGGGTGCAGCTTGAGCCGCATGGTCTCGGCGCCGACGATGGCCGTGCATTCCAGCGTTTCGCCCATGAACACAATTTCGGCGATCTCGGCCGTCACCATATTGTCGCCGTCGACCGAGCGTTGATCCGCCAGATAGACATCTTCCGGCCGCACCACCACGCTGACCGCATCGCCGATGCCGGCCCCATCGGGCAGGATACAGCGCAGCGAGCCGCAGGACGTGGCGACGCTGCCGACCCGCCCGGCGCCATTTGCCGCAGCATCGATTTTCCCTTCGACGAAATTGGTCTGCCCGATAAAGGCGGCAACAAACCGTGTGCGGGGTTCCTCATAGATATCAAAGGGCGTGGATTCCTGAACGATGAGGCCGGTTTCCATCACCGCGACCACATCGGACATGGTCAGGGCTTCCAACTGGTCATGGGTCACATAGACCGTGGTGATGCCCAGGCGCTTCACCAGGTCGCGCAGCTCGGTGCGCATTTCATCGCGCAGCTTGGCATCCAGGTTGGACAGCGGCTCATCAAGCAGCAGGACCTTGGGCTCCTTCACCAAGGCCCGCGCCAAAGCGAGCCGTTGCTGCTGCCCGCCGGACAAAAATGGCGCCGGCCGATCTTCATATCCGTCAAGCTGAACCAGAGACAGCGCCGCCAGCACCTTGTCGCGAATTTTCGATTTCGGCATGCGTCCGCCCATTTCGCGCAGGGGGAAAGCGACATTTTCAAAGACATCCATATGGGGCCAGATGGCGTAGGACTGGAACACCATGCCGATATCGCGCCGGTAGGACGGAATGTTGATGCTTTTCGGACCGGAATAGACCAGCTTGCCATCGATTGAAATTTCCCCATCGGCCGGCGTTTCCAACCCGGCGAGAGCCCGGAGCGTGGTGGTCTTGCCGCAACCGGACGGCCCCAGCAGGGTGAAAAATTGCCCCTCGGCGATATCTATATTCACGCCGCGGACGGCGTGAACCATGCCTTCATCGGTCTGATAGCTGAGATGCAGATTTTCGATCTTGATCATGTCGATTCCCGATTTAACTCATACGTCATCGCGCCTGGGCCATGCTGCGGCCAAACCCCAGCCCCCGTAACAGCAGCACCAGCGTGAACAGCCCGATCATCAGCATGACGCCCATGGCGGCCACCGCCTCCCACTCGCCGTCATCCCACAGATACCAGATCAGCACGGCGAGGACCTCGGTGCGGCGGCCCTCATAGAGGATCAACGGCGCGCCGGCCAGCCGGACCGACAGCAACACCACATAGACCCAGATGCCGACCAGGCTGGGCATCATCAGCGGCATGAACACGCGCCAGAGCGTGCGCCAGGGCGGCGCGCCGGAAACGCTGGCCGCCTCCTCCAGATCGCTGTGAATTTGCAGGATCGCGGCATTCATGGTGCGCGTTCCATAGGCGATGAAGCTGACCACGAACACCAGCACCACCGACCAGATGCTGCCAAACATCGCGGTGCCGGTGAATTTGTCGAACTGCAGAAACGCCCACAGAAACGCAAGCCCCATCACCACCCCGGGGATCGCATGGGGCATGAAGGCCATCTGATCCAGCACCCGGCGCGCCACGAATTTGGACCGCACGACGATGAGAGAGATGGCAAACGACAACACGGTGACGATGGTCGCCGTTGCGAACACCATCTGGAAGGTATTGGTCAAAGTCGATCCGAACCGTCCGTAATCGAACACCCAGCTATACCATTTGAACGACATGGTGGAAAACACGTCCCAGGACGGCGGCTGCAACGTCTTTACCAGCGAGGTATAGAGCAGCACCAGAAACGGCAGAATGATGGCCAGAACCATGAACAGGACCACAAACCCGATGGCCGGATAATGCCATTTGCCCAGTGGGGTCAGTTTCGGACGGTACCCCTTGCCGGTCACCACCGTGAAACGTTCCGATCGCCGGATCAGCCGCCAATAGAAATAGGACGCCACCAGCGCCACGCCGAGATACAGCATTGCCAGCGCATTGGCCTGGCCGTAGGTCGGCAGGAACTCCGCTTCGGCGACCAGCATATAGACCCGGGTGGAAAAGACATGGATATCGGCCGGCATGCCCAGCACGCCCGGCACTTCGAAAACCTCCAGCGCAATGATCGCCTGATAGATCGTCACCGCCACGAAACCGGGCGCCATCAGCATCAGGGTGATCTTGCGCGCGGTTGAAAGCGGCCGCGCGCCCGACGTATAGGCAGCCTCTTCCAGCGCCGGATCCATGGACCGCAGCAACGGCACCATCATCAGGAAGGCGGTCGGCACCAGCCGCAGACCTTCCACGAAAATCATTCCGCCCAGGGTGTAGATATCGATGAGCGCGGATTCGAACCCCAGCTTATCCATGGCGAATCTGTTGATAAAACCGGATCGCGGACTGGCCAGGATGACCCAGGCCATGGCCTGCAGCAGACCCGGCACGGCGAGGGCCAGGGGGACGCCGGCATAAATCCAGATCTTGCCGGGAATCGTCGTGCGTTCCACCAGCCAGGCGAGGATTGCCGCGACCGAAACACCCACAAAGGTCGCCCCGGCCACGTAAACCACGGTGTTATAGAGAATATTATAGGTTCCGGGGTCGAGCCAGACCTCGGGATAATTGGCGAATGTCAGTGTCGCCCAGGTGAAATCCGTCGGCATCTTGGCATTGGAAAAACTGCCGAGAATAAGGATCGCCACGGGCACGGCGACAAGCACGGTCACCACGAGGAATATGGTGACGTGCCACGGGTTCAACTTGCGCCGGTCGAAACGCATTTTCGGGAAATCGAGAGTTCGGGTCGCCATCGTCCGATCCGCGCCCTGTAATCAGAGGGCTGTGATGAGGAAGAATTCAGCTGTGCGACGAAAGAAAGCCGGGGAAGACCGCATGTGCGGCCCACCCCGAAAAACTTTCATGTCACGCCTTGAGGATGCCCTAGCGTTTTTTGTTGCGCGCTTTACGGGCCGGCCCGCCGGCGGCTTGCCACGATTTGTTCCATGCCGCGAACATGGGCTTCATCTGGTGCAGCGTCAGATCGAGTGTTCGATACGCCAGCTTCTTGCCCAGCACCGCGTCGGGATAGGGCATCACCGATGACATGGACGCCAGATCCACATGACTTGGCCGCGTCCCATCGGCGGCATGCAGCGCAAGCTGGCCCTCGATGCTGGTCAGCCAGTTGACGAAGATCTTGGCGCTGTTGACCCGGGGGCTGCCCTTGAATACCACCACATCAGCCGGCGCGGTGGGAACAGGTTCGGGGCAATGGAACCCGATCGGCGCGCCGCGATCGACCTGCAGTTTCACGCGATAGCCGGCCGACGGCATGGCGATATCAACCTCGCCGATGGACGCCAGCTTCATCATGCCGTTGATGGCTTCCTTGCGAAGCTGCGGCTTCAGGACGGAGAAGAAATCGCTCATCAGATTCTTGGCGTATTGTTCGCCCTTGTCGCCCCAGATCATGATCAGCCAGAGCTGCGGCCGATTGGCCGATCCGACGCGGCCACCACGCCATTTCGCGTCATGGATCATTTCCGACCAGGTCTTGGGCAGTTCGGATTTCTGGACCTTCTTGGTGTTGTAGGACATGCACCAATTGACAATTCCATAGGCGGCGAAATGGCCGTCGGGATGGCGCAATTCCTTGGGAATCTTATCCCAGGTAGGCATGTCCCTGAGATCTTCCATGGCGTTGGCCGCCAGATAGTCGGTGAATTTGCCGGAAATACCCATGGTGATATCGGCAATATAGCGCCCGGCCTTGAACGCCAGCAGCGGTTTCACCGCCCGGTCGGCGCCGACGGCGCGGGTGAACTCGGTCTTGATATAGGGGTAGCGTTCATGGAACGGCTTGACGAGCTTGTTGAAATTCTTCTCGGCCAGGTTCAGCCGGACCCGCAGCGTTCCTTCCTTTTTCGCGGCGGCGACCCATGCGGCCGGAACGGCAAGCTCTTTATCCGAATTCTTCAGCACGGCGGTGGTCAAATGCAGCTTTTTGAGGACCCCGTTCATGGATGGCGGCATATCGGCCGCGAAGGTGGGTCCCGCGATAACGGCCCCGGCCACCAACATGGCGGCAAGGCCCAATGGTTTCGAACGCAAGTGCTTCATTTTCCACATCCTCCCGAATGAATTTTATGACTTATGGGTAACTGAACTCCTCTGCCGCACCACGCATTACGTTATTCGACGATAAGTTAATCACCGAAACGACAGCGCCGCAAACCATAAGATGGTCCGCGGCGCTGGTTTCGGACCCGGCGGCAGGCGCCGAACTAAATCAAGACGCTCTATACATCGTCATACATCGTCGCGAATGGCGACATCCATGCTGCCGATTGATTCGAATTCCAGATGCATCACGTCACCGGCCTTGACCTGGCTGACCCCTTCGCAGGTGCCGCTCATGATGATATCGCCCGGGTTGAGCGTATAGAATTGCGAGCCCCAGGAAATCTGCCGGCGCAGATCCATGATCATCTCGGCCGTGTTGGAGGTCTGGCGGACCTCGCCGTCGATGGTCAGGGAAAACGACAGCACTTCCGGGTCGGCGATTTCGTCGGAAGTCACCAGCCAGGGGCCGAGCACCGCATAGGTATCGACGGATTTGCGGAAGCTGCGGTCTTCCGGCCCACGCACGACCATGTCCAGCGCGATGGCATAGCCCGCCACGCATGAAAACGCGTCCTCATATGAAATGTTGCTGGCCTTCTTGCCGATGATGACGCCCAGCTCGGCCTCATGATCGGTGCGCCGGTCGGGGAAACGCAGCGCGACCCCTTCGCCCGCGCCGACCAGCGCGCTGTTGGCCTTCAGAAACAGCCCCTGTTCCTCGATGGTGCGCGACGGGCGGCCGCCGGAAATCTGCTTGTCGGCCTGGGCCTCGGCGGCGTGCGCCTTGTAATTGGCCGGCGTGCCGATGATCTTGGTCGGGTTGGCGACCGGGCTCAACAGCTTCACGCTGGACACCGGAACCGGCGTCGCCGCATCGGCGAGCTCTTCCATCCTGGGCCGCAGCGACTCCAGATTGGCAATCAGCGCATCGCCCGACGCCGGGTACGGATAGCGTGACGTGGGCAGTAAATCGATGATGGCGGAAACGTCATGGACGTTGTCCCCCCGCACGACCCCAATGCGATTATCGTTGTAACGGCAAATCCTCATGACTTTCCCCTGTTTTCGGCAATTATTTGAAATCGGCCCGATGGTAAGCCGCGAGACCCCAGGGGAGAAGAGGTTTTCGCGCGGATATTCCAAATCCG
>CALGIA010000395.1 GCA_937916005.1 uncultured Rhodospirillaceae bacterium | reverse complement strand
GCACGTGCCTCAATGTGGGATGTATTCCATCCAAGGCCCTGCTTCATTCATCTGAGAAATTCGTGGAAACACGGGACCATCTAGCCGAGCATGGGGTGAAAACCGGCAAGGTGTCGCTCGATCTCGCGGCTATGATGGCGCGCAAGGACAAGGTGGTGTCCGATCTCACTCAGGGCATCGCGTTTCTGTTCAAGAAGAATGGTGTGACGCCGGTTCATGGCGCGGCGCGGATTACCGGACCCGGCGCGGTCGGGATTACCGGCGTTGACGGCAATACGGAGAGCCGGACTCTTCGCGCGAAAAATATTCTCATTGCGACGGGGTCCGAGGTCACGCCCTTGCCCGGAATCGACATTGATGAAAAGCGTATCGTCTCATCGACCGGGGCATTGGAGCTTGACAAGGTGCCGAAGCGCTTGGTTGTCGTGGGCGGCGGCGTTATCGGTCTTGAGTTGGGATCGGTTTGGCGGCGTCTTGGCGCCGAAGTCACGGTCGTCGAATTCCTGGATACGATCGTTCCGGGCATGGATGTGGAGGTTGGGAAGCAGCTTCATCGCTCCCTTGAGAAACAGGGATTTGAATTCAGGCTCGCGACCAAGGTTGCCGGCGCCGAAACCACCAGATCCGGCGTGACCCTGTCGCTGGAACCTGCCAAGGGTGGAGACGCCGAAGCGTTAGAGTGCGATGTCGTGCTGGTGTCCATCGGCCGCCGCCCCTTTACCGATGGGCTCGGTCTTGATGAAGTCGGCGTGACCCGCGATGCGCGCGGGGTCATAACGGTGGATAGTCGTTTTCAGACAAATGTGCCCGGCATCTTTGCCATCGGTGATGTCATTCCGGGGCCCATGCTGGCCCATAAGGCCGAAGACGAAGGCGTCGTCGCGGTCGAGATGATGGCGGGCCAGTCAGGCCATATCAATTACGATGCCATTCCGGCAGTGGTTTACACCTCGCCCGAGGCGTCGTCCGTGGGGCGTACCGAAGAACAGCTCAAGGCCGACGGCATTGCCTACAAGGTCGGAAAATTCCCCTTCATGGCGAACTCCCGCGCCCGCGCCAATGGCCATGCGGACGGGTTTGTGAAAATTCTCGCCGATACAAATACGGACGCCGTTCTGGGCGTTCACATCATCGGTCCGGATGCGGGGACATTGATCGCCGAGCTGGCTCTGGCGATGGAATTCGGCGCGTCGGCGGAAGATATCGCCCGCACCTGCCACGCCCATCCGACGTTGAACGAAGCGGTGAAGGAGGCAGCCCTGGCCGCCGATGGACGCGCCCTGCACATCTAGGCGGGCCCGACCCTTAAGTCAAATTCCAGCGCTCGTTATCATGGCGGTTGTAACGACCTTGGTGACACCGATTTTGCCTCGCCTGCTTTTATCGGCCCTAGTCGCTAGGTTTAACGTCCAGAAACAGATCCTCGATCGGCATCTGTTCTGCAATGAAATGCTGCTGGTGGAGATATTTCACCATGGCTTCCAGGCTCGGCCGGTTTTCTTCAATCCCATAAGGCCAGGGATCGCCGCCGAACAAATCATCGATTTCATCCAGATCGGGGAAGAGCCAGGGCAGCATCAAGTGCTGAGCACCGGAAAACCGTGTCTGCTTGAGGGCAAGGTTTTTGGACGCGACACAGGCCTTGTACAGGCTGGTGGCAATCCAGGGTTCCGCTTCATGGATATCCTTGCGGATCACCACGAGATGCATGATCGGGTGAATGCCGGTGCGGATGAAATGGTCGCGTTCAACTTCACGATAGTTGGGGAACAGGCGCACCACATTGGGGTGCGTTCCCAGATTTACCGGCAGGCGCGACCCGATGATTGCATCAATCTCACCGTCCGCCAGCAGGTCACCCAGTGATTTGTCCGGATTGTTATTGATTTCAACCTCAACCGGCTTCAGCAGCGGGGGCGGGGCGGGTATCCCATGGGTTCCCGGTTTTTCCACCGCGCCCATAACCCAATGGATCTTGGACAGGTCCACGCCATAATCGTTTTCCATGAAACCGCGGATCATGACGGCTGCGGTTTGTGTGTACATGGGCAGGCCGACCCGTTTTCCCTCCATGTCTTTTGGGGTCTTGATCCCCGAATTCGGATTGACGATAAAATATCCGTGCCTGAACATTTTCGAGGGGAATACCGGAATTCCGACAAAGGGGCAGTCGCCCGCCGCCATCTGGGATATGAATTCGGACAGGGAAAGCTCTGACGCATGAAATTCCCGCCGCTTTACCATACGGTCAAATATTTCGCGCGGTGCCTGGATATCGAGGAAGTTCAAATCGATTCCCTCGGGCTCGATTGCGCCGGTCATCAGGGGCTGCATGCGGTCGTAGCCGCCGCATGCGAATGTTAGCGGAAATTTGCTCATCCCAATAATCCTTCGTTCTTCATCGGTTCAAGGTTCAGCATCATTTGTAAGGGGCCAGGCCTTGGGGAGCAATGGCGGCGCGCTCAATGTGTTGAAATTCAGGGTTTGAGCACGGCTACGGGAATACCGCGGCGTTCCCGGACAATTTGGCGGATTTTTTTCCAATCCAGCCTCTTGGCCTCGCGGCCCGCCGCATCGATCAGAAGATATTCCAGTTCCCGAACCGGCTCGGGTGGGAAGCTCTCTCCGGCCTCCACCCTGTCAGCCTGGCTTTGGCTCGGGTGAACCT
>CALGIA010000394.1 GCA_937916005.1 uncultured Rhodospirillaceae bacterium | reverse complement strand
ACGCCAGGATACGCCGCCTTCATTCTCCATCACCAAGATTCAGCTATAGCTCGCACAGCACGTGATCGGCGTCATGTACGAAATTGGCGATGGATTTCCGCAAAATTATGCCAAGGCGGCTGAGTGGTATCTCAAGGCGGCGAAGCAAGGTTTCGCTCACGCCCAACATAACCTCGGAGAATTGTACCGCCATGGTCGAGGTATTGAAAAAAATCATAAAAAGGCGTTGAAATGGTACGCGGCAGCTGCCAACCAAGGTTTCGCTGATTCTCAGCATAATCTGGGATACATGCATTATTATGGATTGGCAGTCCCCAAAGACCAATCTAAAGCGATGAGCTGGTACAGAAAAGCCGCCGAACAGGGTTTTGCCAAAGCCCAGAACACGCTTGGTTACCACTATTTTATAGGTCGCGGCGTACCCCGTGATTTCGTAAAGGCTTATATGTGGACCTACCTTGCCGCTGAACAGGGAGAGGAGATGGGCCGAAAGGGGATTCTGCACCTTGCCTCGCGCTTGAACCCCGGCCAAATCGCCGAGGCTAAACAGCTGGCACAAGAGTGGTTGGCGAAGCACCCTCGCAAAAAACTTCCATCCCCCTCACCCTCCCCCTTCTCCAGCCCTTAAATCAGTCCCATGGCCTTGAAGCTGGAATAGTCGCTGCGCGAGATGATGATGTGGTCGTGCAGGGTGACGCCCATCGGCGCGCCCACGTCGCGCATTTGTTTGGTCATGTCGATATCGGCGCGCGATGGGGTCGGGTCGCCGGACGGGTGATTGTGGACCATGATGATGGCGACGGCGGAAAGTTCCAGTGCGCGCTTGACCACTTCGCGCGGATAGACCGGCGTGTGGTTGACGGTGCCTTCCTGATGCAATTCGTCGGCGATCAGCTTGTTCCTGGTGTCGAGAAACAGGATGCGGAACTGTTCGGTTTTCTTCTGCCCCATGCCGATCCGTAAATAATCAATCAGCTTGTCCCATGAGCTCAGCACCGGTTGGTTGAGGATTTCCGCGCGCGCCAGCCGGGTCGCCGCCTCGACCACAGTCTTCAAGGCAATCACCGCCGCATCGCCCATGCCCTTGACGTCACGCAGATCTTCGGGCGCGGCGTGCAGCACGCCGGCATAGGTGCCGAAGCGCTTCAACAATAATTTGGCGATGGGTTTGGTGTCCTGGCGCGGAATCGCCTGGAACAGGCACAGCTCCAGCAACTCGTAATCGGCCAGCGCCTCCCCGCCCCCATTGGCGAAGCGGTCACGCAGCCTTTTGCGGTGGCCGATATGATCTGGCTTTTCGGTCATGGTCCCTGCACCCTATAGTGTCTTCATAGTGATGCAGTCGCGCCGCGCCGTCAAAATCTGAATGAGGGAAGCATGAAACAACCCATAAACGGCATTGACCTGAACTATGTCATCGATGGGCCCGAGGGCGCGCCGTGGGTCACCTTTACCACCGGCATCGCCAATGACATCGCCATGTGGGACGCCCATGTGGAAACGCTGGCCCGGGATTACCGCCTGCTGCGTTACGATTCCCGCGGCCATGGCGGCAGTGAAGCGACGTCGCCGCCCTATGATTTCGATACCCTGATCGGCGATACGGTCGGGCTGTGGGACGCGCTCGGCATTGAACAATCGACGCTGGTCGGAATCGGGCTCGGCGGCATGACCGCCATGGCCACGGCGCTGCGCCATCCGGACCGTATCTCCGCCCTGGTTCCGGCAGCCTGCCGCGCGCGGCTGACCCCCGAATATGAGGCCATCTGGCCGCCGATGATCGAGACCGCGTCAACCAAAGGCATCGAGTCCATTGTGGAGCGGACGGCGGAGCGCTGGTTCCCGGAAGAATTTCGCGCCGCCAACCCGGACGTCATGGACCGGGTCCGCGCGATGATCCGGCGCAGTTCGCTGGACGGTTATCTGGGATGCATCGCCGCGCTTTTGACCCTTGATCTGGGCGATGACATCGCGGCGATCACTGCGCCGACGCTGTTTGTTTCCGGCGCGCTCGATTTCGTTGGCGGGCCGGCGGAAATGATGCAATCCATGGCCGATCAGGTTCCCGGCGCGCGTCATGTGACGCTCGACGGCGCCGGCCATATCTGCAGCATGGGCAGCCCGCACGGCTTCACCCGGGCGCTGTCGGAATTTCTCGGCTCACTCTAACCAGGGGGAAAAGCCAGACGGCGTGTTTCCAAAGCGGGCTTATGCACAAAAGAAATCAATGTAAAATAACTTTTACGTTTGATT
>CALGIA010000393.1 GCA_937916005.1 uncultured Rhodospirillaceae bacterium | reverse complement strand
TATTCCAAGGGCAAGGGCGGATCGATGCACATGTTCAGCCGGGAAGCCAATTTCTTCGGCGGGCATGGAATCGTCGGGGCCCAGGTGCCGATCGGCACGGGCGTCGCGTTCGCCCAGAAATATAACGACACCAAAAATGTCACCCTCGCATATCTCGGCGATGGCGCGCTCAACCAGGGCCAGGTCCACGAAGCCATGAACATGGCGTCCTTGTGGTCGTTGCCGGTGATCTACGTTATCGAAAACAATAATTACGCCATGGGAACATCGGTCGCCCGGGGCTCCGCCGCGGGCGGCGATTTGTACAAGATCGGCGAACCCCTGGATATTCCCGGCCGGCAGGTAGACGGCATGGACGTGGTTGCGGTCAAGCAGGCGGGCGACGAAGCCGTTGCCGCATGCCGCGCCGGAAACGGTCCGCAAATTCTGGAAATGATGACCTATCGCTATCGCGGTCATTCCATGTCCGATCCGGCGAAATACCGGACCAAGGAAGAAGTCAGCGAGATTCGCAATGAACGCGATCCCATCGACAATGTCCGCAACAAGTTGATCGCACTGGGCGCCGCCGATGATGCGGCGCTGAAGAAAATCGACAAGGATGTCCGCGCCGTGGTGGCCGAGGCCGCCGAATATGCACAAAACAGTCCCGAGCCCGATCCGTCGGAACTTTATACCGATGTGTTGATCGAGATATAGGGCGGGAACGAGAACATGCCGATTTCAATATTAATGCCCGCTTTGTCTCCCACCATGACCGAAGGCAATCTGGCCAAGTGGCATAAAAAAGAAGGCGACACCATTAATTCGGGCGATGTTCTGGCCGAGATCGAAACCGACAAGGCGACCATGGAGGTCGAGGCCGTTGACGAAGGCGTGCTGGGCAAGATCGTTGTAAAGGAAGGCGCGGAAGGCGTTCCGGTCAATGCGGTGATCGGTCTTATCCTGGCCGACGGGGAAGATGCCGCCAGCCTGAAGGATGCGGCTGCCGCGCCCGCTGCCGTACCAAGCGAAGCGCCCGCTCCAGCCTCCGCAGTTCCCACGGTTCCCACAATCCCCGCGGCCCCGCGTTCGGCGGCCCCGGCGGCGGATCCCGACTATACCGGCGCTACCGTCACCATGACATTGCGCGAAGCGCTCCGCGACGCCATTGCCGAAGAGATGCGCGCCGATCCCAGAGTCTTTCTTATGGGGGAGGAGGTCGCGCAATATCAGGGCGCCTACAAGGTCAGCCAGGGCCTGCTTGAGGAATTCGGCGAGAAGCGGATCATCGACACGCCGATTACGGAACACGGATTTACCGGTTTGGGCGTCGGTGCGGCCATGGCCGGGCTGCGGCCGATTATCGAATTCATGACGTTCAATTTCGCCATGCAGGCCATGGACCAGCTTATCAATTCCGCCGCCAAGACCCATTACATGTCGGGCGGGCAGATGTCGACGCCGATCGTGTTCCGGGGCGCCAATGGCGCGGCGTCGCGGGTTGCCGCCCAGCATTCCCAGGATTTCGCCAGCTGGTTCGCCAGTGTCCCCGGACTGAAGGTGGTTGCGCCCTATAGCGGCGCGGACGCCAAGGGCCTGTTGAAAAGCGCCATTCGCGATCCGAACCCGATCATTTTTCTCGAAAATGAACTTCTGTACGGCCGTAGTTTCGAAATTCCCCAGGACCCTGATTTCACCGTGCCGATCGGCCGCGCGCGTATTGCGCGGCCCGGCAATGACGTGACGATCTGCGCCTATTCCATGATGGTCGGCCATGCGCTGGACGCGGCCGAGACCCTGGCGGCGGAAGGCATTGACGCCGAGGTGATCGATCTTCGAACCCTGCGGCCGCTCGATACGGAGACCATCGTCACATCCGTCAAGAAAACCAATCGGCTGGTATCCGTTGAAGAGGGCTGGCCCTATGCCGGGATCGGCGCTGAACTCGCCGCCCAGATGATGGAACAGGCTTTCGATTGGCTCGATGCGCCGGTCAAGCGGGTTTGCGCCGTCGATGTGCCCATGCCCTATGCGGCCAATCTTGAAGAACTGGCGCTGCCCAAACCGGCAGACGTTGTCGCCGCCGCGAAATCGGTGCTTTATCGGAACTGATCCCGTTTACTTTCCCTTCCCCAGGTAAGGATGCGATGCCTATCAAAATTCTGATGCCGGCGCTGTCGCCGACCATGACCGAAGGCAATCTTGCGAAATGGTTGATCGGTGAGGGCGATGCAATCCGCGCCGGCGACGCCATCGCGGAAATCGAAACCGACAAGGCGACCATGGAGGTTGAGGCCGTCGATGACGGCATTCTCGGCAAGATCCTGGTGCCCGATGGAACCGAAGGCGTCGCGGTCAATCAGGTGATCGGCATTGTGCTGGAAGACGGCGAAGATGCGTCCGCCATCGACGCCATCGCGACGGATGAATCACCCGCGCCGGCCGCCGCATCAGCCGCGCCCACCGCCCCGGCAGCGCCATCGCCAGCGCCATCGCCGATTGGCGATGTTCGGGTAACGCCGCTGGCCCGGCGGGTCGCTCAGCAGATGTCCGTTGATCTCGCCTCGGTGACCGCGACCGGACCCGGTGGCGTCATTACATTGGGCGATGTGGAAGCCGCCGCCGGCGGCGCGACAAAATCCATACCGCCCGTATCGACATCTGTATCGACCCCCGTATCGACCGGTGGCGGCGACCGCATTTTCGCGAGTCCCCTGGCGCGGCGCATGGCGTCTCAGGCCGGGCTCGATCTCAGCGCCATTTCCGGCAGCGGGCCGGACGGGCGCATTGTGAAATCCGACATCGACGCGGCCCAGGCGTCGGGAACGGCGCCCGCCGCCAGCGCGCCCGTCGCCGCGCCAATTGCCGCGCCGGTTGCGGCGGCAACATCAACGCCGGCGCCCGCCGCTTCCGCCGAAGATCAGGACGTCAAGCTCAGCACCATGCGCAGGGTAATTGCCGGGCGCATGATCGAATCCAAAACCCAGGTGCCTCATTTCTATCTCACCATGGATTGCGAGATCGATGAGTTGCTCAAAATCCGTTCGCGGCTGAACAAGCAGGCCGAGCCAGACAAAATTTCGGTCAATGATTTCGTGATCCGGGCCTGCGGCCTGGCGCTGCGGGAAGTTCCGGAAGCCAATGTTTCCTGGCTCGGCGATGGCATGATGCGCCAGTTCGGCGCTGTCGATATCTCTGTCGCGGTGGCTATCGATGGCGGGCTGATCACGCCCATCGTCCGCAACGTGGACCAGAAGGGTTTCGTCGCGATCTCCCGCGAGATGAAGGATCTGGCCGCTCGCGCGCGGGACGGCAAGCTGATGCCCGAGGAATATCAGGGCGGCTCGTTCTCGATTTCCAACCTCGGCATGTTCGGGGTCAAGCAGTTCGACGCCGTGATCAACCCGCCCCAGGCCTGCATTCTGGCCGTCGGCGCGGGCGAACAGCGCCCCGTGGTCCGGGACGGCGAAATCGTTGTCGCCACGGTGATGAGCTGCACGCTGTCTGTCGATCACCGCGTGGTCGACGGCGCCATCGGCGCGCGCCTGCTGGCCGCGATCAAGAGATTCATCGAATTTCCTCCAGCGATGTTGCTGTAAATGGCTGATACCTCCTTCGACGTAATCGTTATCGGCGGCGGGCCCGGCGGCTATGTGGCCGCGATCCGCGCCGCCCAGCTCGGGCTTTCGACGGCTGTGGTGGAGCGGGAACATCTGGGCGGGATCTGTCTCAACTGGGGCTGTATTCCCACCAAGGCCTTGCTGCGATCCGCCGAGATCAATCACATGCTGCACAATCTCGATGAATATGGCTTCAAAGCCAAGGAAACCAGTTTCGATCTGGACAAGATCGTCAAGCGGTCCCGTGGCGTGGCGACCAGATTGTCCGGCGGGATCAAGCATCTGCTTGGCAAGAACAAGGTCCAGGTGTTTGACGGGCAGGGCGCATTGGCCGGTCCGGGCAAGGTCGCCGTGACCAAGGATGGCGCGGCGGTTGCCGAACTTTCCGGAAAGCACATCATTCTGGCCACCGGCGCACGGGCGCGCACGCTGCCCGGGCTGGAGCCCGACGGCAAGCTGATCTGGACCTACCGGGAAGCCATGGTCCCGGATGTCATGCCGAAATCCCTGCTGGTGGTGGGGTCCGGCGCGATTGGAATCGAATTCGCCAGCTTCTACCGCGACCTGGGTGCTGAAGTGACGGTAGTCGAAGTACTGGATCGGGTTCTGCCGGTGGAAGACGAGGAAATCTCGGCCCTGGCCCACAGGGCTTTCGTTGCCGAGGGCATGACGATCCATACCGGCGCGACGGTCAAGGCGCTCAAGACCGGCACGGATAATGTGACGGCCACAATTGAGACCACCGACGGCGTTCAGGAAATTACCGTCCATCGGGTTGTGCTGGCGGTGGGGATCGTCGGCAATGTGGAGGACATCGGGCTGGCAGGCACGGGCGTCAAGGTGGACCGGACCCATATCGAGATCAATCAGTGGTGCGAAACCGGCGAGCCGGGCGTCTATGCCATCGGCGATCTGACCGGGCCGCCCTGGCTTGCCCACAAGGCGAGCCATGAAGGCGTGATTTGCATCGAACATATCGCCGGGTTGGATGCCCATCCGCTGGATGTGACCCGGATTCCCGGCTGCACCTATTGCCGGCCGCAGATCGCCAGCCTCGGGATGACCGAACAGGCGGCCCGCGAACAGGGCCGTGAGGTCCGCATCGGCCGTTTCCCCTATATGGCCAACGGCAAGGCCATCGCCATGGGTGAAACCGAAGGGCTGATCAAGACCGTGTTCGACGCCAGGACCGGCGAGCTTCTCGGCGCGCACATGATCGGGGCCGAGGTCACCGAACTGATCCAGGGTTTCGCCATTGCCCGTGGATTGGAAACCACCGAAGCCGAATTGATGGCCACAGTTTTTCCGCACCCGACCCTGTCGGAAATGATGCATGAGTCCGTGCTTGACGCCTATGATCAGGCTATCCATTTCTAGTGGATGGAGAATAGGTAATTATGACCGGTAGTCCCCGGACCGACCGCGTCCGGCACCCGGAAAAAGTCCGGAACCCGGATAGCCCATCCATGCGCAAGCCGCCCTGGATCAGGGTGCGCGCGCCGACTTCACCGGTCTATCACGAGACCCGGAAATTGATGCGCGAGCTGGATCTGGTCACGGTCTGCGAGGAAGCCGCCTGTCCCAATATCGGCGAATGCTGGTCCCAGCGCCACGCCACCATGATGATTTTGGGCAGCGTCTGCACCCGCGCCTGCGCGTTCTGCAATGTGGCGACGGGCAAACCCGATCTGCTCGACCCGCACGAGCCCGAACGGGTTGCCGAGGCGGTGGCGCGGCTCGGGCTGCGTCATGTGGTGATCACATCGGTCGACCGGGACGATCTGGACGACGGCGGTGCCGGACATTTCGCCCGGGTGATCACTTGTATCCGGGAAAGTTCTCCCGGCACCACCATCGAGGTTCTCACGCCTGATTTCATGCGCAAGGATGGCGCCCTTGAAATCGTGGTCGCCGCCCGGCCCGACGTGTTCAATCACAATCTGGAAACCGTGCCCCGTCTCTATGGCGCGGTGCGTCCCGGCGCGCGCTATTTTCATTCGATCCGTCTGCTCGATCAGGTCAAGCAGCTGGACCCGTCCATTTTCACCAAGTCGGGGCTGATGGTCGGTCTGGGCGAGGGGGGCGATGAGGTCCGCCAGGTGATGGATGATCTGCGCAGCGCGAATGTGGATTTCATTACCATCGGCCAGTATCTGCAGCCGACGCCCAAGCATCACCCGCTGGACCGGTTCGTGACGCCCGATGAATTTGAAGAGTTCAAGTCGGCCGCCTTCGGCAAGGGGTTCCTGATGGCGTCCGCGTCGCCGCTGACCCGGTCGTCCTACCATGCGGATTCCGACTTCGAACAATTGCGCGCGGCGCGAAGCGCGGCCCTTTCGGTTTCGGAATAAGATCGAAAGACATCCATGCCTACTCATGCCGAAAAACGTTTCCTGCCCCATTCACAGGAACAGCTTTTCAGTCTCGTCGCCGATATCGAACGCTATCCGGAATTCCTGCCCTGGTGCGTGGGTGTCCGCATCACCAATCGGGATGAAAATGTTCTTCGCGCCGATCTGATGGTCGGTTTCCGCATGGTGCGGGAAAAATTCACCTCCCAGGTGACCCTGTCGGCGCCGAACCGCATCGACGTGGTCTATCTGGACGGTCCCTTCCGCTATCTGAACAACCACTGGATTTTCGAACCCAAGGACGGCGGCTGCGAAATCGATTTCTTTATCGATTTCGAGTTCCGCTCCCGGATTCTGCGCAAGATCATGGGGCCGTTATTCAACGAAGCCGTCCGCCGCATGGTGGGCTCGTTTGAAACCAGGGCCAGGGCGCTCTATGGCGATGCCAAGCCGGACGGCGCATCGCTGGACCCCGCCGAACAACGCTAGCGGAACACGCGGGTTTCGATTTTTTCCAGCCCATCTCTCGGGCGTGACGCGGTTGGGTCGTTGCGCGCGCGCATGGCGATGATTGCCGCTATGGCGGCGTCGAGCGCATCACCGCCCTTGTTCTCCAGTAATATCGCGCGCAGCGCCGGTGACGGGTTCGCAATCAGCTTCCGCGCAATCAGACCATCCAGAATTTTTGCCCTTCCATCACCTTCCTTGCTTTTGTAGGACACATATAAATTCTCGGCTTTGAGCAGCGAGGCGGGGCACGCTTCGGCCAGCACGGGCTTGCCGTCATGGGGCGTCTGGACCGGGATCACGCGGGCCAGCTCATTTGACACCAGCGGGTGCAGGACATTGCGGATACCCTCATAAGTCTGGCGGTACAGGCGCAGATTATAGGCCGAGAACGGCGTTCTGGCTTCCACATCCGTGCGTCTTTTAAGCTCGCGGCCCTGCGCGGCCTTTTGGCAGGTGTTCCGGAAGTGATCGGCGCTCGGATAGTTCGTGGGAAAGGCCGCGATAAATTCCTCCCAGGATTTTTCCTGTATCAGACGCGCGGGCAGGCTGAACGGGTAATCCAGACCGATGATGGCATCGGTTTCACCGGCAAGAAAATTTACCAGGGCCGGAAGCGCGCGGTCTTTGTCTGCGCCCGATCCGGGCAAGTCGGAGGCCGGGAAACATTCCTCCAGGTGAAATCCGTCATCGGCGATAAAGCCGCTTGCGATCCAGATCAGCTTTCCCGCGTTGCGCGCGCCGGAAAAATCAACGCCCGCGACGCGCTCGCGCCGGATCATTTTTCGGCGAGGCTCTGCATCATGGCGAGCGCCTTTCGCACCGATGCGAGCCGGACTTCCTGGCGGTCGCCCGGAAACACATTGCGTTCATGCAGGGTTTCGCCATTGTCCCGGCAGGCGGCGATATGAACCAGCCCGACCGGCTTCTCGTCGCTGCCGCCGCCGGGTCCGGCCACGCCGGTGATGCCCACGGCAATGTCGGCATGGGAATTCCTGACCCCGCCCTCGGCCATGGCGCGGGCCACGTCTTCGCTGACCGCGCCGACACTCTCAAATAAATTTTCCGGCACGCCGGCCAGGTCGGTCTTGGCCTGGTTGGTGTAGGTCACGAATCCCCGGTCGACCACGTCCGATGACCCCGCGATGGCGGTCAGCGCGGCGGCCACCAGCCCCCCGGTGCAGGATTCGACCGTTGCGAGTTTGAGGCCGGCCCGCCGGCATGTGTCGAGGAGATGTTCGGCGTTTTTGGAGATGTCGTCGGGGATCATGTTTTTTCCAGTCAGTGGAAATGGTTTCCAGTCAGTGGAACTTTGGGGGAACTTTGGAGAATTACAGGCGGATCGAGGCGACCGCCTGGGCGGCGATGCCTTCGCCGCGTCCGGTGAAGCCCAGTTTTTCGGTCGTGGTGGCTTTGACGCTGACCCGCTCCGGCTCGATTTCCAGAATTTCGGCGATCCGATTCGTCATGGCGTCGCGATGAGGTCCAATTTTTGGAAACTCACAAATCAGCGTCACATCCACATTGACGATGCGGCCGCCCCTTGCCATCACCAGGGACGCCGCATGGCGCAGGAAGGCATCGGACGCGGCACCCCGCCACTTTGGATCGGACGGCGGGAAATGACTTCCGATATCGCCGTCCCCGATGGCGCCGAGGATGGCGTCGGTCAGGGCGTGCAGCCCGGCGTCGGCGTCGGAATGGCCGACCAGGCCGTGATCGGACGCAATGCGCACGCCGCACAGAACCACATGGCCGCCCGGGCCGAACTGATGAACATCGAACCCGGTCCCGATGCGTGTTTCCCCCGACCTTCCCGCAATCAGCCGTTCGGCGCGTTCAAAATCTTCCGGCATGGTCACCTTCATGTTGTCTTCATTGCCCATCACCAGCGCCACCTTCAGGCCGGCATTTTCCGCCACCGCCGAATCGTCGGTCAGCCCGGCGCCCATGCCGGCGCCCATGCAGATGCGGTGGGCGTTCATGATGTCGTCATAGCGAAACCCCTGGGGCGTCTGGGCGCGCCACAACCCGTCACGGTCAACGGTGTCGGCCACGGTCAAATCTTCGTCAACACCCGTCGCGCGCTTCAGCGTATCGATCACCGGAACCGCCGGCAGCACGGCCGCGTGGGAGTCCAGCGCCTTGATGATCCGGTTGATGGTCGCCGGGTCGATGAAGGGCCGCGCGGCGTCATGGATCAACACCCGGTCCGGCGCTAAATGAGACAGGCTTTCAAGCCCCCGGAACGACGAGTCCTGCCGGGTCGCGCCGCCGGCCACCGGGTCGAGAATATCGAGCCCGGCCAACGCCTGGTCATGAAGCGCGCGGTCCTCGGCCCGGATGACCACCCGGATTGCGTCGATATCCGGATGGGCGATGAAGGTTTCCACGCAGTGACGCAACAAGGACCGTCCCGCCAGCTTCAGATATTGCTTCGGCATGTCGCCGCCAAACCGGACGGCGCTACCCCCCGCCAGGATCAAAGCCGCCGCGCCCGCCATTCAGTTCTCTCCATGATGTATAGGTGATGTATATGGGTTATGATAAGCGCTCCTTGGTATTATACTGAAACCATGCCAGTCAGCATCATTCTTTCCATTTCCGCCCTGGTGGCGCTGTTGCCGGCGGCCCTGCTGCCGCTGATGCGGGGACAGGCGGCGCGTGGACAGGCGGGCGAACAGGGACGTGAACAGGGGCGGGACGCCGTCTTCTGGGCGCTGCTGGCCGTGGCGGCCGCCGGTCCGGCCGTGGTGGTTTACGGGCTGTTCGCCGCCGGCTGGCGAACCGGGCTGTCGTCGGCGCTGTGGCTCAATATCGTGGTCAGCCTGATGGTGTTCGCCCTGGTGGCCGGCGTGACCCGGGCCGGGTGGCGGCTTGCGCCGTTGCTGATTCCCTATCTGATCCTGTTCGGCGCGCTCGCCACCATCTGGCAGCACGAACCGGAACGGCCCCTTGCCGGCGGGGCGCTGTCGGCCTGGACCGAACTGCATATCGTCCTGGCGCTGGTCACCTATGGGTTGCTGACCATCGGCGCGGTCGCCGGTCTGGCGGTGTTTTTGCAGGAACGCGCGCTCAAGGCGAAACGGCCGACATTTCTGACTCACCTGCTGCCGTCGGTGTCCGATGGCGAGGCCCTGCAGGCGGGATTGCTGGCGATGAGCGCGGGCGTGCTGGCGCTCGGCCTGATAAGCGGCGCGGGCGCGCAATATTTCATCGATGGTCAGTGGGTGCATCTGGACCATAAAATCATCTTCTCGCTGCTGACCTTCGCCGTCCTGATCGCGCTTTTGGCGGCCCATTTCTGGGTCGGGATGAGAGGCCGCCGCGCCGCCCGGATCGTGCTTTTGGCCTATCTGCTGATCACCCTGGCCTATCCCGGCGTCAAATTCGTCACCGACGTGGTGCTGAGCTGATCGCGATCAGCGCAAGGTTTAGGTATCTGTCATTGTAACTTCGTCACCGTAATTCGGTAACTGTCACCGTAATTTCCAAAGCCGTAGGAAAATCCATCATGGGAAACCGGATAACCCTAAATGCCCTGGCAGGCATCGTCGCTGTGGCGGCAGCCTGGCTGCCGGCGAGCCGCGCGTTCTCCGCCAGCGAGACCACCGTGTCTGCTCTCGCCCAAAAGACCCATTTCCACGGCATCGCGGTCAATCCAGGCGACCCGTCGCAGCTCTACCTCGCTACGCATCACGGGCTCTTTCAGGTCGGGCCCGACGGCAAAGCCCGGCGGATATCGAAGACCACAGATGACTTCATGGGATTTACGCCGCATCCAACCGACGCGTCGATCCTGTATGCGAGCGGCCATCCGGCAGGTGGAGGCAATCTCGGCTTCATCGCCTCGAGGAATGGCGGTATGTCCTGGACGCAGATCTCCAGAGGGGTGCGTGGACCGGTCGATTTCCACCAAATGGACGTAAGCCGGGCCAATCCCAAAGTCATCTACGGTATACATGGCGGCCTCCAGGTCAGCAGAGACAGCGGACGCAACTGGCGGATGGCCGGTCCGGGGCCAGAGGGGTTGATCGATCTCGCCGCGTCGGCGAAAGATGTGAACGTGCTTTACGCAGCCACCAAAGAAGGTCTGCTCAAAAGCAAGGATACCGGGCGTTCCTGGCAACCCGCATACATTTTGCGGCGGCCGGTAACAATGGTCCAGACGAGTTCGGGAGGCGGTGTCTACGCCTTCGTCGTGGGCACCGGATTGATCCGAACGATGGAGCCGGGCCTGAACTGGCGCACGATTGGCGACAGCCTGGGGGATGCCTATATCCTCCACTTGGCGGTCGATCCGACCCATGACAGCAAGCTCTATGCCGTAACGTTTAACCCGAAGACCCGCAGGAACGCGGTCCTCGCCAGCGGCGACGGCGGCCGGTCCTGGTTATCTTTGGGGAGCACGACGAAGCGAGAGAAGTGACGAAGAATGTCCGGATAATTAGTGATAAAAAAGCGGCTCAGGGAGGCTCAAAAATAAAACAACATACCTATAACCGCATCGCCCGGCTCTATGACATCTTCGACCTGCCTTTCGAGCATTTTCGCTATAAGCCCTTGCGTCGGGTGTTGTTCGACGGGCTGAGTGGCGCCCTGCTCGACGCCGGGGTCGGCACCGGGCGTAATTTTCCCTTCTACCCGGACGGCTGCAAGGTGACCGGCATCGACTTCAGTCCGGCCATGCTCGACCGCGCCCGGCGGCGCAAGGATAAGCTTGGCACGGCGGTCGATCTGCGCGAAATGAACGTGATGGAGATGGAATTTGCCGACGATAGTTTCGACGCCATCGTCGCGACCTTCCTTTTTTGCGTGCTCGACGCCGAGCACCAGCAGCCGGCTCTTGAAGAACTTCGCCGGGTCTGCCGTCCCGCCGGCGCCATCCGCATTCTGGAATACGCCTTTTCGGAAAACCCCTTGCAGCGCTTCATCATGAAACTATGGACGCCCTGGGTGCGCTTTGCCTATGGCGCCGAGTTCGACCGCGATACGGAGCAGTATCTGGAAGCCGCCGGATTGGACCTGGTGGAAAAGAAGTTCCTCCATAAAGACATAATCAAACTTTTGACGGTGCGGCCAAGCGTTTCCTGAACAGTGGAACGCGGAGGTTGGAGCCCATATGGGCTTGGCCTATCTCGCGGCGCCGTCCTATCCCGGCGTCAAATTCGTCACCGACGTGGTGCTTAGCTGAAATGTTCTGAGCTGAGTCTTTCCTCCGGGAGCGCCCCCGGAAGCGTCATTGACGCACCTCATCGGTAAATCCTAACATTCACGTCGCGCGCGTGCTTTTTCCGGAACCCCCGAAGAGGAATCGCCATGACCCATTGGACCGAGTTTGGATTGAGCAACCGGCCGCCCCTGGTGGCGCGCGAGCCCGTTACCGAATTGCCGCCGCCCTTGCGGGTGATGGCGGAGAAATGGCGGGAATTGCTGGCCGAGCCGGTGACGGGCGTCAGATGCGGCCCCGAGCTGCAGCCGGGCCTGTTCCCGCTGCACGCGACCGGTGTCAGCACCCAGCCCATTCTCGACGCGGCGCTCGCCTTTCTCGATTCGCTGCCGGCCACCCAGCGGAAAAAGGCGGTGTACCCCATCGACGCCGCTGAATGGCGCACCTGGCTCAACATGCATTTCAACCTGACCCGGCACGGCGTGCTGCTGGAGGATTTGCCGCCGGCGGGGCGCGAGCTCGGGCTCGGGCTGCTGTGCGCGACGCTTTCGGAACGCGGATTCCGGCAGGCGCGCGACATCATGCGCCTCAACGGAATGCTGGTGGAGATCACCAAGCGCGCCAGCGAATTCGGCGAATGGCCCTATTTCCTGTCGATCTTCGGGCAGCCGTCCGCGGACCAGCCCTGGGGCTGGCAGATCGACGGCCATCATCTCAACCTCAACTGCGTGATCATCGGCGACCAGATCGTCATGACCCCGTCCTTCATGGGGTCGGAACCCTGCGCGGTCGATCAGGGACCCCAGAATCAAGGACCCATGGCCGGCGTGCGCGTGTTCGCCGATGAAACCCGCGCCGGGCTCGACATGGTGCGCAGCCTGCATGGCGACCAGACCGGCAAGGCAATCCTCATGCCCTCGATCCACCCCGACGATCTGCCCGAGGATCAACGGCCCGGCTTCGCACAGGGCTACATGAAAGGCGCCGCCTATCAGGATAATGCCCGCATCGATTTCGAGGGCATCCGCGCCAGTGATTTCAGCGACGCCCAGCGGCGTCTGCTCGAATCCCTGATCGGCACGTATGTGGGCTGGTCCCGCGACGGCCACGCCGGGGTCAAGATGGCCGAAGTGCAACGGCATCTGGATGAAACCTGGTTCAGCTGGAAGGGCGATACCAAGGACGAAGGCCCGTTCTATTACCGGGTGCAGAGCCCGGTCGTGCTGATCGAGTTCGAACACCAATCCGGCATCGTGTTCGACAACAAGGCCCCCACCGAGCACCACATCCACACGGTGGTGCGCACCCCCAATGGCGGCGATTACGGCGTGGATTTGCTACGCCAACACCACGACCGCTACGACCATTCCCACGGCCACCACGAAGCGCGTGGCGATTGAGGGGTAGCTGGGTGCCGGGGGGCGAACGAATATTGTCACCAGAATGCCATGTGGCAGTGCAAGACCTGACCCTGTTCCTTGGTAAACTCCTCAACGGCAAGCTGGAGGACTGTTTGATGGACAAACTCGCTCAGTTTATTGAAAGCGAACGAGAGGTCTATGAACACAACAATATGTTCGCATTGGGTCTCGGCCAAGCGGACCGCTATTATAGATTTCTCCACCGAGTTTACGCGCGATATTTGGACTTGAGTCCTAGGGTCGTAGACAACGTTAAACGCTCAATGGATATTGCGAAGGAGCAAGGTAATGGTCCGGTTGGACCGGAATTGTGGGAGTCGCAAATGCAAGGGCGGGAACTTGGCGAGCAACTCCAGCTCGAGATTGAGAGTTTCTACCTCTTTGGAACAATATTCCTCGACCGAGTTGCTTGCTTTATCGAGGGATACTTCCAAAAACCATCGGAAGGACGGATCGATACACATCGTAAACTCAAGAACAAATTGAGGGAATTCGTCGTGGAGAAAGGCCTCGCTTTGCCCGAGGGCTTCGAAGCCAGTGTGGATTATTTGGAAAACGACTTGGCTGAATTCCGTGACAAGGACATCACACACGATAAGAGCCCGCGAACTATTCGCGGGATTACTTGGGATTCCGACGGAGTGACCGGTATACATAAATCAAGAGTGTACCCTAGGGAGGGAGACCCACTCGCCAGTGGGACGCCACCTCCTAATCTGATGAATGCGATCGAGATATACGTCGAGAACTATGCCCGAAAGTTGGTGACGGTGATTTCAGGCGGCGTGTTTGAT
>CALGIA010000392.1 GCA_937916005.1 uncultured Rhodospirillaceae bacterium | reverse complement strand
AGGCACGAGCCTGCGATCATCGATTGGCACGATCTTATGATCGCCCTCCGGTAGGATTTTCGGTGGAGTCGCGTTGCTTACGTGTGATATACGAAGCATGATTGCGCCCGTAGCTCAGTAGGATAGAGCACCAGATTCCTAATCTGGGGGTCGTGAGTTCGAATCTCGCCGGGCGCACCAACAAACCAACAATGAACGCTAATTGGCCCCGCGCCAATTGCGTTTGGCGTCGGCCGCGGCCGGCGCCTAGCCCTGGTATTCAAGGCTCGTCGTCGTCCACCTTGCCGGCGAGGTAGTCGTCGGTGGTGCGCGTCAGGCGGCGGGTGCCCTGGGCCATGGGCTGATCGTCGGTGATCTGGGTCGTGACGCGGCAATCCTGGCACATGCGGAGACGGTCCAGACCCACGGGATCATCGGCGAACATGGGATGGCCGGCCAGTTTTTCGATGGTGCGCTCGATCGCCGATTTCGCCGCAAACGGTTTGGCGCAGACGATGCATTCGAACGGCTCTTCCTGTTTCAGCACCATCTCGCGGCGCGATTCCTCGGTGAAGCTGAAGCGCGGAACAAGCGTCATGACCGATTCCGGACAGGTGTTGCGGCACAGGCCGCACTGGACGCAGGCCTGTTCGATAAAGCGCAGCATGGGCGCGTCAGGATTGTCGATCAGCGCGCCGGTCGGGCAGGTCCCGACGCAGGACATGCAGAGCGTGCAGCCCGCCACGTCGATAAGCACGGCGCCGAAAGGCGCGCCCGCCGGCAGGGAAAGCACATCCACCGGCGTTGGCGCATGTTGGTGCAGATGTTCCAGCGCCATGGCCGACAGGGTGCGTTTGCCGCCCATGGGCAGAAATGAGGCGGCCGGAATTTCAGACGGCGTGTCCAGACCGTAGAGAGTCTCAGCCAGGATATCCGGATCGGTTTCGTCGTTCAGCACAACCCGCCCCGTCCCGTGGCCGAGGCCCGAAAGCGCCGCATCCATCAGTTCCGTCTGCTGGCGCAACCCATCCAGCTCGTCGCGCCGCGACGGCGGGGTCAGCACCACGATGCGTCCCGCGCCATAGGCAATGGACGTGGCGAGTACGTCGAAGCCGATCTGGGTGACTTCGTTGACCGCGAACGGCAAAACCCGCGCCGGCAGCCCGCGCCCAACGCGCGCCATGGCGCCGATCAAGCCGTCGCCATGGTCCCCATCATGGATCAACAGAACCGGGCCGGCGCCGCCCGCCGCGCCATAGGCGCCCAGCAGGGCGCGAAGCCGTTGATACAGAACATCGCCGGACGGTATCGTATAGGCAGCCGCGCCGGTCGGACACACGCTGGCGCACCCGCCGCATCCGGCGCAGAGATGATGGTCGAAGGCCACGATATCGCCGTCGGATGCGATCGCCGATGCGGGGCAGATGTCGATACAGCGATTACAGCCGGTCACAGTGTTGCGCGAATGGGTGCAGATATTTTCGTTGTAGTCCACATAGATCGGCTTATCGAATTCGCCGACCAGATCGCTGGCGTCGAACAGCGCCTTTTGAACCTGGACCGGACTGACCGGATCGGCCCGCAGATAGCCGTCGCGTTTTTCCGGCGCGGAAATCAGCGCCGTCCCGCCGGTCATATCGATCACCAGATCGAATTCCAGCGCGACGCCGTCGCGGCCGGGCTCGAATTTCAGCGCGCCGCGTGATGCGGGTTCGGCGCGCGCAAACCCGTCGACCTGGATCGAGAACGCGCCGAGATAACCGGAAAGCCCGGTGATGGTCCCCGCGAATATCGGGAAACCGGTCATGGCGGGCGGCATGATCCCAGCCGGGCCGCTGATCAGGACCGTGGCGTCGAGCCGTCCGGCCAGTTGCGATGCGGCCTCCAGCGCGCTCTCGTCCCGCCCATAGATAAGCGCGCGCCCGATGGAGGTCAGCGTCAGGCTGCGGGCAGGCGGCGTCTCGATACCGGCTTCGGCGATCAGGGCCGCTATTTTGGCGGTGGCGTCGGCGCCCTCATCGGACCAGCCCGCGCGCTCGCGGATATTGACATAGGTAATTTCCGTGTCGGCGCCCGAGTCTCCGAGAATTTCCTCAAACAGCGGCGCTTCCTGGGTACAGCAGACCAGCAGGGGTTCGCCGCCGGCCACGGCCGCCTCGAATGAAGGAACCCCGGCGCGGCAAAGCTGGGTGTGAATGTCCAGTTCCCGGCCGCAGGCGCGTGACAGCTTGACGCCGTCCAGCGCCATCGTGCCGTCGCAGTTGCATATGAGCGGCTTGGGTTTCGATTTTTCCTTCGATTTTTCCTTCGATTTTTCCATGGATCTGAGACACTCCCTGCAACCCGTCCTTGAGGAGAACGGTGCATGGATACCATAGGGCAGATTGCATCCACGATGCATCACAACTTTATCAATTTTGATGAGTGGGTCTATACTCCTCCGTATTACTCCGGCGAATTCCGCGAATTTTGTGGGGCGTTGAAGATGACCAGCCAGACCATGCCGTTGGGTATCGTGCTCGAAAAATGTGAGATCGACAACGAGTGGGAGCCGTTCGTCTGGCAGGCGGTCGCGGTTATTCCCGGCGCGCCGGAAATCGACCAGTGGCGCGTCCTCGATCAAGGTCCCGGCTGGACCCGCTATCACGCGGCGACCATGCCGCTTGAAATTCACCGCAAGGAAACCGAGGGCTATAAATACAATCTCGGCATTGACCCGCCGATCATCTATCTGGTGCTGCGCTATGACGACGACGCGGAAAACGGCATCGCGCCGTTTTTGGCCACCGTGTGCCCGTTTGAGGCCCAGGCCTATCTGGACGGCGACGAGGATCTGGTGGAAGCGGTGCCGATGCCCGATCTGGTGTCGTCATGGCTCGGTGAATTCGTCGAGCAGCACCATGTGGATGAAGTGTTTTACAAGCGCAAGCGCGAACCCTTTGATCCGCGCAAGGGCGGCGGCGGCGAAAGCGATGGCGGCTTGAACAGCGGTTCCAACGGCGGCGCGGGCGGCCCCGGCGGCCCCGGCGGAGATGCATCGTGACTGAACCCGATGACGGCATTTTGAATCGCTGGTCGCGGCGCAAGCTGGAAAGCGACAGGACCGCGGCGACCCTTGATCCCCAGCCCGATCCGGCTCCCGCACCGGAACCGGGCCAGCCTCTTGAGGTCGCGGAACAGGGCGAAGACCCAGGAGAAGACCAGGTCCCGCTGGATTTACCCGATATCGACACGCTCGACAAGGAATCGGATTTTACGGTCTTCATGCAGGCCGGCGTGCCGGAAGAGATGAAGAACCTTGCCCTCCGCGCCCTGTGGCGCAGCGACCCGGTGCTCGCCAATCTCGACGGGCTCAATGATTACGACGAGGATTTTGGCTCCATGCTTGAGGTCGGCGCCGAATTCATGCGTAATTTGGCGCTCAAGGAAAAGGAAAATGGCCCGGGGGAAGGGTTCCGGCCCCATGATGAGCCACCCGATCCCGAAACGCCTGAAGCGCCTGAACCGGGCGAAGCCGGGGACGCGGAAAAACTTGTCGTCGGGGCGCCGGACGAAGACGGGGTGAAACCCGCTGCCGCGAATGATGAAGACGAAATATCAACGGTCGCTCCCGACCCGGATCTTTTGGACACACAGACCTGAACATTTAGTGAGTTGATTTTTTCTCAGAACTTGTCACACTCTGTTTCGATAAATAAAAATAAAATTCGATACCTCTAGGGGGGAGTGATTGGCTTTGGTTACCCAGACCATCATTTCGACAGCGGAAGAAGTCATTGCTTCTGAAGAAGCCTTGCGCGCGAATGCCTATGCGCTGCTGGCGACGCTGCTGCGGACTCCCCCGACGGCGGAAACTCTTCAGGATCTCGCCCGGCTCGAACCGGACGACACCGACCTTGGCCGCGCCATCGGGTCGCTCGGCGCGGCGGCGGCGGCGGCGAATGCCGGAGCCGTCGGTGAAGAATTTCACGATCTGTTTGTCGGTGTCGGGGCGTCCGAACTGAAACCCTATGCGTCCTATTATCTGACAGGTTTTCTGTATGAAAAACCGCTCGCCGATTTGCGCGATGCGATGGCGGAACTGGGCATTGAGATCGCCGATGATTCCGCCGAGCCCGAAGACCATATCGCTTCCCTGTGCGAAATCATGTGCGGCCTGATAACCGGGGCATTCGGCGCGCCCGCCAGTCTGGCGAGCCAGCGCGCGTTCTTCGACAAACATCTGGCGCCATGGGCGGACCATCTGTTTGAGGATCTGGAAACGGTCCAGAGTGCGAATTTTTACAAGCCGGTCGGCGCTGTCGGCCGGATGTTCATGCGGATCGAATCCCAGGCATTTGAGATGGCGGCCTAGCCGCGAAAGCGAAAGCGCGAGCGGCCGCGAAAAAAAAGAAGAGACAGCGTAATAACGAGCAACCGCGTCCATCACCAGGAGATGACGTCATGAGTGAAAGCCAAAAATTAACATCACCCGAACGGCGCAGCTTTTTCAAAAAGGCCGGGCTTGGCATCGGCGCGGCAGGCGTTGCGGCGGTCGGACTTTCGGGAAATTCCCTGGAAGCCGCGCAGCCGGAATCCCCAAAGGACCGGACGGCGTCGTCATACCGGGAAACCGATCATGTCAAAAAGGCATATGAGACGTCCCGGTTCTAAGCGGAACCCCGGTTCTCGGGCGAACAGGGACTCCTAAAAAATCTGAAACAAACGAAGCGTCTGAACAGGAGAGCGAAATGCTCAGAAAACGGACCAACGGGGTCGCAACGGCCCCCCGCCTATCCAAATCCCTCGCAGGCCCCAGGGATGTCTCCGTCAACCGGAGGTCCTTCCTGAGAGGCTCCGGCCTGGCCGCGGGCGGCATTGCGGCGGCGGCGACGCTGAATTTCGGCATGGTCAAAAAGGCCGGCGCCCAGACCCAGGCCATGGCGGCCAAGGAAATCAAGAAGGTGATCTCTGTCTGCACCCATTGTTCCGTGGGTTGCGCGGTGACCGCCGAAGTCCAGGGCGGCGTCTGGGTCGGCCAGGAGCCGGCCTTCGACAGCCCGTTCAATCTCGGCGCCCATTGCGCCAAGGGCGCGAGCGTCCGCGAATTCGCCCATAGCGATCGCCGCCTGCGCTATCCGATGAAGCTGGAAGGCGGCAAGTGGAAGCGCGTGTCCTGGGACGAGGCCGTCAATCAGATCGGCGACAAGATGCTCGATATCCGCAAAAAATCGGGTCCTGATTCGGTCTATTGGCTGGGCTCGGCAAAGCATAATAATGAACAGGCCTATCTGTTCCGCAAATTCGCCGCCTTCTGGGGCAGCAACAATGTGGATCACCAGGCGCGCATCTGCCATTCGACCACAGTCGCCGGCGTCGCCAACACCTGGGGCTATGGCGCGATGACCAATAGCTTCAACGACATCCATAATTCACGCGCCGTGCTTCTGATCGGATCGAACCCGGCGGAAGCGCACCCGGTGTCGCTGCTGCATATTCTCCAAGCCAAGGAGCAAAACAACGCGCCCATCATCGTGTGCGATCCGCGTTTTACGCGCACCGCCGCCCATGCCGATGAATATGTCCGCTTGCGGCCCGGCACCGATGTGGCGCTGGTCTGGGGTCTGCTGTGGCATATCTTTGAAAATGGCTGGGAGGACAAGGAGTTCATCCGCCAGCGCGTTTATGGCATGGACGAGGTCCGGGCCGAGGTCAAGAAATGGACCCCGGCGGAGACCGAGCGCGTCACCGGGGTTCCCGGGTCGCAACTGCGCCGCGTCGCGCGCACCCTGGCCAATAACCGGCCCGGCACCGTCATCTGGTGCATGGGCGGCACCCAGCACACCACCGGCAACAGCAACACGCGGGCCTATTGCATCCTTCAACTGGCGCTGGGCAACATGGCCACGGCGGGCGGCGGCACCAATATTTTCCGCGGCCACGACAATGTGCAGGGCGCGACCGACATGTGCGTGCTGTCCCACAGCCTGCCGGGCTATTACGGGCTCGCGACAGGCGCATGGAAGCATTGGGCGCGGGTATGGAAGGTCGATTACGACTACATCAAGGGGCGCTTCGCTTCCAAGAAGATGATGGAATCGAAGGGCATCGTGGTGTCGCGCTGGTTCGACGGCGTGCTTGAGGACAAGAAGAACATCGACCAGGCGGACAATGTCCGGGCCATGGTGTTCTGGGGCCACGCGCCCAACTCGCAAAGCCGTCTGCCCGATATGAAAAAGGCGATGGAGAAACTCGATCTTCTGGTCGTGATCGATCCGTACCCGAATCTGGCATCGGTGATGCATGACCGCACGGACGGCGTCTATCTGCTGCCGGCGACGACCCAGTTCGAAACCTATGGCTCGGTGACCGCATCCAACCGGTCACTGCAATGGCGTGAAAAAGTGTTCGAGCCGGCGTTCGAAGCGCTGCCCGATCACACGATCATGGCCAAATTCGCCAAAAAACTGGGTTTCGCCAAGGAACTCCTGAAAAACTTCAAGATGAATGGCGATGAGCCGTTGATCGAGGATATCACCCGCGAATTCAACAGTGGGCTGTGGACCATCGGCTATACGGGCCAGTCGCCGGAACGGCTGCGCGCCCACATGGCCAATATGGCCACCTTCGACAGGACCACTCTGCAGGCGGTCGGCGGCCCGGTTGATGGCGAGTATTTCGGTCTGCCATGGCCGGCCTGGGGCACGCCCGAGATGAAGCACCCCGGAACGCCGATCCTGTATGACACCTCAAAACCGGTGGCCGACGGTGGGCTCTGTTTCCGCGCCCGATACGGGGTCGTGCATAACGGGGTCAACATGCTCGCCGAAGGGTCCTATCCGGTCGGGTCGGAGATCAAGGACGGCTATCCCGAATTTTCCATGGCGATGCTCAAAAAGCTCGGCTGGGACGGCGATCTTACCGCCGGGGAACGGGCGGCGATCGAAAAAGTCGCCGGCGACAAGACCAATTGGAAAACCGATTTGTCGGGCGGCATTCAACGGGTCGCCATCAAGCATGGCTGCGCCCCGTTCGGCAACGCCAAGGCGCGCGCGTCGGTGTGGAACTTCCCGGATCCGGTGCCGCTTCACCGCGAACCGCTTTACACGTCAAGGCGGGATCTGGTGGGGGATTACCCGACCTATGCGGACACCAAGAACTATCGTCTGCCGACATATTACAAATCTATCCAGGACAAGGATTTCTCGAAAGCCTTTCCGATCATCGTGACGACGGGACGGCTGGTCGAATATCAGGGCGGCGGCGACGAAACCCGCTCCAACCCGTGGCTGGCCGAACTCCAGCAGGAAATGTTCTGCGAGATCAATCCCTTTGACGCCAATAACGCGGGCATTCGCAATGGCCGCGACATGTGGCTTGAAAGTCCGGAGGGGGCCCGCCTCAAGATCAAGGCGATGATCACCCAGCGGGTCGGTCGCGGCGTGGTGTTCATGCCGATGCATTTCGGCGGACATTGGGAAGGCAAAAGCCTGCGCGAAAAATATCCAACGGGCGCTGACCCCTACGTGTTGGGTGAGTCCGCAAACGCGGCCATGACTTATGGCTATGACATTGTAACGCAGATGCAGGAGACCAAGGTCTCGCTGTGCCGCGTCAAGCCCGCGTAAGGAGGCATTGAAATGGCAAGGATGAAGTTCCTGGTTGACGCCGAGCGCTGCAACGAATGCAACGCCTGCGTCACCGCATGCAAGAATGAAAACGGAGTGCCTTGGGGGATCAACCGCCGGCGCGTCGTCACCATCAATGACGGCAAGCCGGGTGAACGGTCCATATCGGTCGCCTGCATGCATTGTTCCGACGCGCCCTGCATGGCGGTGTGTCCGGTCGACGCGTTCTATCAGACCGATGACGGTGTTGTGCTGCATTCCAAGGAGGTATGCATCGGTTGCGGTTATTGCCTGTTCGCCTGTCCATTCGGCGCGCCGCAATATCCCCAGGCCGGCAATTTCGGCAGCCGTGGCAAGATGGACAAATGCACCTTCTGCAACGGTGGTCCCGAAGAAGACAATTCCAGCGCGGAATTCTCCAAATATGGCCGCAATCGTCTGGCCGAGGGCAAGCTGCCGATCTGCGCTGAAATGTGTTCGACCAAGGCGTTGCTCGCCGGCGACGGCGATCAGGTGTCCGATATCTACCGTGAGCGCGTTGTGGCCCGTGGGTTCGGCTCTGGCGCCTGGGGTTGGGGAACGGCCTATCAACTCAAGGGTGGCAGGACCTGATCATCCGGCCCGCCAAACATCGGGTGCGGGGGAGAGGCCGGAGACCCAGCCTTTCCCCCGTTGCCTTTTCGCGGCGCAATGTTGGTTTTCACCATGCGGAATGACACATGAAACGGTCTCGGATTGGATTGACAGTCACCTGCGCGGTCGCGCTGACCGTTGTGCTGGTGGGCTGCCGGGAAGAAGAACAGAACCGGGTTTTGATGTTTGACAAGGGCAGTTACGCGGGCAAGCCCGATACGCCCCTGTCGGCGGCGACTCGGCTGGCCCTGCGCGAACGCATAAGCCATCAGATCGGGCCGGATACCGTCGGTGGCCCCAGCTATGGTTCGGGCGGGAACGTTGGTAGCGGATCCGGGCGCGCGCTGGACGTACGTCCGCCTGGGGTCAAGCTCGACTCGCTGCGGTCCCGCGGCGAAAACCAGCGTTTTAACTGATACCGTGGGGGCGGGCATGATGTTCAGGATAAATTATCTGGGCCGGATTGTCGCCGCGCCGTTCCTGATCGTGGCGCTGCTGTGGGCGGCCGATGTTTCGACGGTCTTCGACCCCATTGGCTCGGCGGCGGCGCAGACGCGCGGCGAGGTGCCCGGACATTCCGTTGGCGGGTCGAGCGATTCCGACAGCTGGCGCCAGATCCGGCGCGGCCTCAAAGGCCAGGTATCGATTCCCAACAAGCGCGCGGGCGTGATGATCCAGTCCGAGGGTGAAAGCTGGCGGGCGATCCGGAATGGGCCGGTGTCGATTTATGGCGTGTGGCTATTGGGCGGCGTCGTGGTACTGCTGGGTCTGTTCTTTGTGCTGCGGGGCCGTATCCGTATCGAAAGCGGGTTTTCCGGAAAGTTGATCGAGCGTTTCAACAGCGTCGAACGGTTCGCTCACTGGCTGACCGCGTCAAGCTTCGTGATCCTCGGACTCACCGGGCTCAACATGCTCTATGGCCGGTATGTCATTCAGCCCTGGCTCGGCAGGGATGCATTTTCGACCCTGACCGAATGGGGCAAATACGCCCATGATTTTCTCGGCTTCGCCTTCATGCTCGGCATCGTGATGATCCTGGTCATCTGGGTGCGCGACAATATTCCGAACCGGCTCGATCTTGACTGGCTGGCCAAGGGCGGCGGGCTGTTCGGCCACGGCTCGCACCCGCCGGCGCACAAATTCAATGCGGGTCAGAAAATCGTGTTCTGGCTGGTCATTCTCGCCGGCGGCTCGTTGAGCTATTCCGGGCTTGCGCTGATCTTCCCGTTTACGCTGGAGCCGTGGTCGGGCACCTTCGCCGCCCTGAACATCTTCGGATTCGGATTGCCCACCGATCTGTCGCCCATGCAGGAAATCCAGCTCACCCAGCTCTGGCATTCGATCCTCGCCCTGATCATGATCGCGGTCATTCTGGCCCATGTTTATATAGGTTCCCTGGGGATGGAGGGCGCCTATGACGCCATGGGCAGCGGCTATGTGGATGAGAACTGGGCGCGTGAGCATCACAGCTTGTGGGTTGATCAAAAAAGCGCGCCCGAAAAACCACCGGGGCAAGCCGGTGAGTAAATTTTTCCCGCGGAAGGGCGCATCAGCCCTGGCCATCGCCGCATGTCTCTGGGCGGTCGCGCCGAAATCCGCGGGGGCGGAAATGTCCGAACAGCAGCTTCGCGCCGGCGTCGAACAGACCTACGGTGTCCGGATTCTCAAGATGCGTCAGGGGGATGTGGGCGGCAAGCGGGCTTTTATCGCCACCGCGATGAACCCGGGCGGGGATTACAATGAATCCTTTCAGGTCAATGTGATTGCGATTGATGCGGCCACCGGGAAACTGATCCCGGGTTTTCGGCATCGTCCCAGCGGACTGATTGAAAACCAGTCGCCCAGCTATCGGACCGGCCGGCAATCACGCGACAGCTTCCGGCAGGGTTTTTCCTGGCGCTGATGATCCGACAGTCCCGCCTGCCGCCGATCTTTCGCCTTCATCCGATCGACGCGGGGATCGATGTGGCGGCTGAAGCCATCCGTTTTGCGGACTGCGGGGGCGATCCGGCGACGGTCATCTGCGCCGAGCGCGAAGATGTGCTCGATTGCGCGGTCGTTCTGCACCCCGAAACCGATCTGAATGACGCAATGCTGGTGATGTATGTCGCGGCCCTCGGGTTGGGGGATGCGCTGGGGGCGGTGGTGCCCGCCGGCATCGACATGACATTTCGCTGGCCAAACATTATCGAGGCAAATCTCGGGTCGGTGGCCAGGCTCGATTTGCTCATTCCCGATGACGCCGCCGGGACCGAAATCCCCGACTGGATCGCCGCGCGCGTCACGACCCAGGTGGGGGAACTGGACGGTGACTGGCGTGACGGCGCGTTTCCGGAAACGTCGCTGTTCGGCGAAGGCTGTGTCGAGGTCACGAGCTCCCAATTGCTGGAGAGTTTCGCGCGCCATTTCCTGACGTGGCTAAACCGGTGGCAACAGGATGGGTTCGATCCAATACGGGCCATGTGGCTGCGTCATGCGCGGTCCCAGGGAGCGGAGATTGATCTTACGACAGCCACCGGGCGCCATCAGGGTGTTTTCAGCAATATCGGCGACGACGGGGCGATTGAACTGGAAAATGGCGAACATGTGGGATTACGCGACGCCCTGGAGGCTTTACGCGGAAAATGCACGTAAGGCGGCGGCTCGTGATCGCTTATGCTATCCGAGCCGGACGCCGCTCGCCGTGCGTGACGGCGCATTATTGGAATCGAGCGAGGTCAGGATAAAACCGGCTCCGACCGCGATGACGACGCAGGCCACGACGGCCATAAGGAAGGCTTTCATTCAATCAATCCCCCGGAAACCACACCGACAAAATACCATCTTCGTTGCCCGATGACCACAAGAAGGGCATAAAAGGTTCATGGGGGATTTTTGGAAATCTTCAGGGTTTCATCTGCTGGAACGGGATCCGGACGGGATGCTGGGCGTTACGGACGCCTTCCTTGCGGCCTATCTGGGCCGGCCCGAGCTGGCGCCGGTGGAAGAGTCCTGCGATGCCGAGCTGGCGCTGTTTGATGCGCTCATGGGGGATCCGCGTCTGAAGGTGGATGACGCGCGTCTCGCCACGCTGGCGGACCCGGACGCAAGAGATAATTACCGCGTAATGCTGGGGTTTCGCGACCAGCTGATCGCCGCCGGAACGGTGGAAGCGTGCTATCTGAATTTGGCGCGGAACGGCGCCGCCGGGATTCCGCCGCTTTTCATGGATCACATGGCCCATGTGATCGCGCGCAACATGCTCGATGGGTGCGATGATCCGATCCGGCTGCGCGCGGCCGAGCTTTTGTTCCGCGAACAGAATGTGCGCCTCCTCGACGGCGCGATCCTGCTTGCGGACAGGGAAGTGGTCGAGATGCACGCGGCGACCGGCGGGCTTGGTAATTTCAGCCGGTTGTTCGCCGATTCCGGCACGCCGACCAGAAGCGCCGAGCTTGACGTTTTGAGCCCGGAAAATGCCGATCTGTACTGGGCGCGCGACGATTCCTTCGACACGGTGCTGGATGTATCGTTCGGAAGGCCCGGTCTGATTGCGCTGTGCGGGGTGCTGGAGGATTGGCTGCGACATTTTCTCGGGCTTGAGGTCCAGATCGAACCGGTCGGCATGATCAGGGACGAACGCTGGGTATGGCATGTCGGCCTCGATGCGGAGGCGAACGTCCTCCTGAATGAACTCTATAATGGTCAGGAACTGGACGAGGACCGGCTGCGGCAAATTCTGTCCCTGTTCCGGTTGAGTTTTCGCGATGCCGCGCAAATGCGCGCCGATATCGCCGGGCGGCCGGTATATCTCGGCATGGCGATGAACGATTCCCAGATACTGCGGATCAAGCCGCAAAATCTCCTGGCCAATTTGCCGCTCGCCACCGCGTCATAGTAATTGAGAAACCGGGGAAATGAGAAACAGGGGATCATCCATCCGCTTGTTGCGCCGGTCGGGTTATTCCTTCACGATGATTTCCACATTGGTTGGGAATTAAGCCCGAGGAGACGGACATGGCTGGAAACTCAGAGAAATTGACGCCGTTTACCGCGCCGGTGGTTGACCGGCTGTCGGTCCGGGTGGTCGTTGATTCCCATTACGAACGGTTTCTGCCCAAGATGACCCACCCGTCGGTCCGCATCGAGCATGTGGGCGGCATCCCCGGGCGGCAGATGACGACCCTGGCCGGCGAATGGGGGCTGTCGCTGCATCTCGAATCTGAAAACAGCGGCGACAAGGCCCAGTATCTGCTGGATTTCGGCTATACGCCGGAGATCCTCAACCGGAATTTCAATCTGCTGGATATCGATCCGACGCGCCTGAACGGGCTTATTCTCAGCCACGGTCACCGGGACCATTATGGCGGGCTGCTGGGCTTCGTCGAGGCGCATCGCCGCCACATGCGCGAAGATTCGTCGCTCTATGTGGGCGCGGAGGATGTTTTCCGTGAAAAATGGGTCAAGGCGCGGTCGCTGGACGATGAGAATGCCGAGCCCATAACCGTATCGTGGGGCATCCTGGATCGCCGGGCCTTGACGGCGCAGACCATCGCGCCGGTGTGCTGCGGCGAGCCCCACGCTCTCCATGGCGCGTTTACAACGGGCTATATCGAGCGAAATTCGTTTGAGAACGGCGCCGGCGGATCCATGGTGACGGAAAATGAGGATCACTTCTCCGAACTGGAGCGCGGCGGCAAGCTGGTGGCCGACCGCCATCCGGAAGAACACGCCACATGCTATATCGTCAAGGGGCGCGGGCTGGTGGTGATTTCATCCTGCGGTCATTCGGGCATCATCAACTCGGTCAAGACGGCCATGGCGGTCGCCAATGTGGACAAAATCCATGCGGTGGTCGGCGGCTTCCACCTCGCCACATCGCCGGGCGACTACATTGCCCATACAGTCGATGAGCTGGAGGCCCTGAACCCGGACGTGGTTGTGCCCATGCATTGCACCGGCCCGGCCTTCATGGACGCCATGCGCCAACGCATGCCCGACAAGGTGGTGGCGTCGAACCTGGGCAGCCGGTTTACCTTCGGGGTCTAGAGCCCCGCCCCACCTCACCCGACGCGGAACACCCGCTTGGCGTTGAGCCCCAGGATATTCCGCTTCGCCTGGTCGTCCAGGAACGGGAGGTCGAGGATTGTCGACGGCAGGTCGAAATCCCAGTGCGGCCAGTCGGACGCATACAGCAGATGTTCCTTGGCGTTGAACGCGTTGAAGGTCGCTTCCAGCAGTTCCAGGTTGGTGCGCTCCATGGGCTGGCTGGTGTAATACATGTCGGCCATGTATTCGCTGGGCAGCTTTTTCAGCGCCGGGGCTTCCGATGACCGCATCAGATATTCATTGTCGAAGCGCTGGGTCATGAAGGCGAGCCAGGCGATGCCGGATTCGATCCACACCACGTCGAGCCTGGGGAACCGTTCGTTGAGCCCGTTCATCACCCAGTTGGCCAGATGCACCATGTTGCACCAGCTGAACGACAGCGCGTGGGCGCTGACGAAGCGGTTGACCTGGCGCAGCATGCCTTCGCTGGCGCCCCAAAACGGCCCGGCATGGAAGCAGAGCGGCATGCCGCGTTCTTCCAACATGGAATAGAGCCGCATGTAGGAATTATGGTGCACCGGCTTGTTGCGCACGCTGGTCACC
>CALGIA010000391.1 GCA_937916005.1 uncultured Rhodospirillaceae bacterium | reverse complement strand
GTCGGATGAAAGGGCCGAAATCATTGATTTCCGACGAATAGGGTATGGAAACCAGCTGCTTGCCATCGATATCCATCAAATATGGCTGATCGTCATTGACCCAGTCGCACACATACTTGACCCCGGCATCGACCAGATGGTCGAGCGTGTGCCAGGTTTCGCCGAGCGCTGCGCTTAGCCAGCCCGTGGGCCGGACGCCCGTGGCCTGCTCGATACGGTCCAGCGTGGCGTTGATGACCGCAGCTTCCGTTGCCGGGTCGATCTGGGTCAGGGGTCGGGAATTGGTCTGGTTATGACCCATGAGTTCCCAATTGAGCTTTTCGGATTCCTCGATGATCTGGGGGTACATGTCGCAGACATCGCTGTTGAGCGCGACCGTGCCCCGGACACCGTGTTTCGACATCACATCCATCATGCGATAAATGCCGATCCGCGCACCATAATCGCGTGGCGCCCAGGAAATCACGTCGGGAACGATTCCCGTGCCGAACAGGACCTTTTCGTCGAGCGGAAAAAATTCCACATTTGGCACGACCCAGAGCGCGACGCGCGCGCCGTCGGGCCAGGTGATCTTTGGCCGCTGATGGATCGGCACATAGGGAAAAGGCCCGTACTGTCGCGGTTCCATGATTCGTCAACTCCTGATGCAGCTTGAGCCCCATGGTCATCGAGCCTCCCCGCCCCGTCAAGCGTGATCACGGAAGGCATACGAAGGGGGGGTTTCCGATTTTTTTTCATGAGATACACTCACCCCGAAGATAACACCAAACGGAACCTTCACCATCGGCACGGTGAAAAAATCTGGGACGGCACAAATCATCGTTTTCCAAATCATCAGGATTGGCTAACCCATGCTGGTCACCCAGCAGGTCATCAGCGGGCTTATGCTGGGCGGCATCTATGTGATGGTGGCCGTGGCCTTTACGCTGACCATTGGCATGCTCAACTTTCTGAACTTCACCATTCCGCCGATCTTCATGATCGCGGGCATGACCGGGTGGGGGCTGACCTATTACGGCCTGCCTTTCGGCCTGTCCGACGGCGGCATTCACTGGGCAGTAGCGTTGGTCGTTGGGTTGGCGGCGGCGGCGGCGGCATCCCTGCTGGTTGAACGGTTCACTTACCGCTACCTGAAAGCCAAATACGGCGACGCCACGGAGCATGCCATCCCGCTGGTCAGTTCGCTGGGCTTTCTGCTGATCTTCGAGAACACCGTTCTTATCCTGCTGGGGTCCGATAGCCAGGCGTTTCCGGTGCCGTTTCACGATGCGAATCTTCGTTTTTGGGGACTGATCGTCAGTATCCCCCAAATGGCGTGTCTCGCGATCTCACTGGGTACAGTCGCCTTGCTGTCATCCATGCTCAAGGGAACCCGGACCGGGCGCGGCCTGCGCAGTATTGCCGAAAACCCCGAAGTCTCGACGCTTCTGGGGGTCAATGTGCACCGCATCGTGCCGGTGATGTTCCTGATTACCGGCCTGCTTTGCGGGCTGGCCGGGATCATTTTCACCCTGAACTATCACGAGGTCAGCGCCTATATGGGCAACGAGGTCGCCGCCAAGGCGATCGCGGCCATGGTCATCGGCGGGCTCGGGAATATCTGGGGCGCGGTGGCGGGTGGCATCATCGTCGGCGTTGTCGAAACACTGTCGATTCATTATTTCGGCGCCGACACCATCAAGATATCGGTATGGGGCATCCTGTTGGTCGTGCTGTTGATCAAACCGCAGGGATTGTTCGGGCACACCCGCATCGGCAAGGGAAAATTCTGACGTGAGCGGTTACTGGGGTGGGATCCTGGGGATCCTCTGCATCAATATCATCTTTGCTTATTCAATATTTCTGCCCGCGGCGTCGGGGCAGCTCAATCTGGGCGGTGCGGGGTTCATGGCGCTGGGCGCATATTCCGCCGCATATCTGAACACGGCGCTGGAACTGCCCATGTGGATCACCATTCCGGGCGCGGCGATTTTCACCGCGGCGATCAGCTTCGTCATCGCCTTTCCCATTTTGAGGACCCGGGGCGTCTATATGGTGCTGGCCACATTTGCGTTTGCCGAAGTCGTCGCCGGCGTGATCATCAACATGGAGGCGGTCGGCGGCGCGTCCGGCTATGAAGTTCCGTCCTTCGCCGATCTTGATGTGCTTGCCATACTCGCCATCGCGACCATAGGCTTTGTCTTTTACCTGTTGGCGACCCGTTTCGGGCTTTCCATGCGCGCGGTTCATGACGATGAAAACGTGGCGGCGCTGTTCGGCGTCAATGTGCGTATGACCCAAGTCATGACCTTCACCATCGGCGGCGCACTGGCCGGGATCGCGGGCGCGCTCTACGCCCACCAGTATAATTACATCGAAATCCAGTACTTCAATATCATGATCAGCATTTTCGTCCTGCTATATGTCCTGATCGGCGGCACGCAGACCGCCTACGGCCCGCTATTCGGCGCGATCCTGTTTACGTTTCTGCCGGAATTCCTGCGCCTGCCCGAAATGGCCGGGGTCGCCAATGGGGCGGTTCTGGCCGAATGGCGCTTCGTGATTTTCGGCGCCTTCCTGGTGGCGGTCATGGTGTTCCGCCCGGAGGGGCTGATTACCCGGGCGATGGTCGACCGTCTGCGCCACGGACGCGCGCCCGAAGACATAACCGGGGAGGCAAGCTAGCGTGGCAGCCCCCACAAATTCGATTATGTCCTTTACCGGGGTTCATAAGAGCTTTGGCGGGCTCAAGGTTATCGATGAGGTGACCTTCGATGTGGTGCGCGGCAGCCGGACGGCGCTGATCGGCCCCAATGGCGCGGGCAAGACCACGATTTTCAATCTCATCTCAGGCATTTATGACATCGACATCGGCAAAATCACGCTCGACGGCACGGATATCACCCATACGCCGATCCAGGGCCGGATCGGCCACGGCATATCGCGCAGTTTTCAGAATATCCGCCTGATGCCCCATCTCAGCACCATTGAAAACGTCATGCTGGGTCAGCATACGCGCGCCCGAGGCACCGTGGATCTGTTCAAACCCTTGGGCTGGGGACCGGGGCGTCGCTGGGCGGAGATGGCGGAAGACGCACTGAAGCGGTTCGGGCTCGAAACCTATCCCGGCCAGGTGGTCGGCAATCTGCCCTATGGAATTCGAAAACGCATCGAGGTGGTCCGGGCCATGATGGCGGATCCGAAGATCCTGCTGCTGGACGAGCCGGCCGCCGGACTCAACAACCAGGAAACAACCGAATTACAGAACCTGCTGCGCCAGGTGTCCGACCAGGGCGTGACCCTGCTGGTGGTGGAACACGATATGCATTTCGTGCGCAGCCTGTGCGAACAGGTCGTGGTCCTGAATTTCGGACGGAAAATTTTCGAAGGCACGCCGGAACAGGTCCATAAGGACCCGGGCGTGCTGGAAGCCTATCTGGGGACCGGCAATGCTGCTTGAAACCCGGGGCCTCGATCTTCGCTACGGCCGCAACCACGCGGTCCGGAATATGGACATCTCCGTCGATGACGGGGAAATTGTCACCGTTCTGGGCGCCAATGGCGCAGGAAAAAGCTCCCTATTGAAGGCGATCGCCGGGGCGGAGAAATCCGCGTCGGGCTCAATCCTGTTCAACGGACAGGACATCACCGGGTGGACCGCGCCCCACCGGGTTCGCGAGGGGCTGGTGCTGGTGCCCGAAGGCCGCCAGATCCTGATCAGCCTGACGGTTCATGAAAACCTGCTGATGGGCGCCTATTGCCGGAACGACAACGAGATTGCCCACGATTGCGAGGCGATCTATGAACGTTTCCCCAACCTTCGTGACCGGCGCGACATGTACGCGTCCGTACTGTCCGGCGGTGAACAGCAGATGCTGGCGATTAGCCGCGGCATGTTGGCCCAACCAAAGCTGATGATGCTTGATGAGCCCTCGCTTGGGCTCAGCCCGATTCTGGTCAATCAGCTTTTCGCGCTGATCAAGGATCTCAACAATGACGGGTTGACGATCCTGCTGGTCGAACAGAATACTCATATGGCGCTACAAGCGGCAAA
>CALGIA010000390.1 GCA_937916005.1 uncultured Rhodospirillaceae bacterium | reverse complement strand
GGACCGGGCCTTGTTTGACCGGCTCGGCATCGCGCCCATGGATGCCGCCATCCAATCCGGTGACTGACACGACCGGCCGGCTCTGGCCGCCTTACACCCCACTCGCCGGCGGCCCCGATCCGCTGATCGCCGCATCGACTCAAGGCGCGCGCATCCGCCTGGGGGACGGGCGCGAACTGATCGACGGGGTGTCGTCCTGGTGGACCGCCTGCCATGGCTATAACCACCCCGCCATCCTGTCCGCCATGACGGATCAGCTCAGCCGGATGCCTCATGTCATGTTCGGCGGGCTGACCCATGGCCCCGCGATCGAACTGGCGGACCGGCTCTGTGAAATTTTGCCCGGCGCACAGACCCGCGTCTTTCTGTCGGATTCCGGGTCGGTGGCGGTCGAGGTCGCCATGAAGATGGCGGTGCAATATTGGCGCAACCGGGGCCAGGCGGGGCGCACGAAATTCGTCAGCTTCATGGGCGGCTATCACGGCGACACCATGGCCGCCATGTCGGTCAGCGATCCGGACGAAGGCATGCATGCAATGTTTGCGGGCTATGTGCCGGATCAGTTCGTTGTTCCGCTGCCGCAAGACCCGGAAAGTTCCAAAGCCTATGCGGAAACGCTTGGCCGGAACCGCGATGAAATCGCCGCTGTCCTGATCGAACCGATACTCCAGGCGGCGGGTGGGATGAATATCCACAACGCGGAGACGTTGCGCGGCATTGCGGTCCAATGCGCCGCGCTGGATATTCCGCTGATCGTCGATGAAATCGCCACGGGGTTCGGGCGTACCGGAACGCTTTTTGCCTGCGAGCAGGCCGGCATTTCGCCCGATATCATCTGTGTCGGCAAGGCGTTGACCGGGGGCGTGATGAGCCTGGCCGCGACGGCCGCAAACGCCCGCATCGTGGATGGCTTTACATCCGACAACCCGGATGACGCGCTGATGCATGGCCCGACCTATATGGCCAACCCGCTGGCCTGTGCGGCCGCCAACGCTTCGCTGGAGCTGTTCCAAACCGAGCCTCGGCTGGCGCAGGTGGCAAATATCGAAACCCAATTTCGCGATGCGCTCACCCCGTGCCGTGACTTGCCGGGCGTGGTCGAATTGCGCGTCAAGGGCGCGCTGGCGGCGATCCAGGTGAATGATTTGGGCGATAATGACTGGCTGAAGCGCCGGTTCGTCGAAGAGGGCGTCTGGCTGCGGCCGTACGGCAAAATCATTTACGCCATGCCACCCTTCGTGATCGAGGCGGATGACCTTGCCCGGTTGATTGCCGTGATGAACAAGGTCGTGGCGGAATGGTCGGACCGGTACGGCCGGTAATTTGTCCGACTAGGCCGCGGTTAGGCCGCCGCAGATTTTTGCGACCAGCTCGGAATCGAGACCCTCGAACGCCGCCTTGAGAAGGATGGCCAGATTGCGCCGGTCTTCGCTGCTTTGGCGCACATTCAAGGCCTCAAAATACCGCCCCGCATTTGCCAGGGCGGCGCGGATACGGCTCTCACCGTCGGCATTGTCATCGGGCGCGCGTTCGATCGCGGCCGCGAGCATGAGTTGTTCGAGATGTTCGAAATCGATCTCGAGCTTCTGCACCCCGGCGCGCAACGGCTCGGACAGTTCCTCCGGCGCCGGCGGCATGCCGCCCTTCAGGCGCTGGCGGACCGCGCGTAGCCCGCGGACGATTTCTTCATGCCATTCCGCAACCGAGCCGGTCACCCGCATCATTTCCGCTGCATCCAGCGTGCCCCGGCCCGATGCGCCGAGCCACAAACAATAGAGCAGGATATTGACGTCGAGCTGATGGTCCGATTGCAACTCGAGACAGGCCTGGGGGACCCCGGCCTGGCCATATACGCCAAGGGAAAAATCCCAAAAGGGGTGATCGGGAAATTCCATTGCCATGCCAATTGTCTCCAACACTTTATTCGCCGATATAGATGCCGAGGCCGCGCGCGGTATTGGCGAGCGTGCCATTCGGATCGACCACCTGGTTTGCGCTGATCGCGTCTTCCAGCGGCACATCGATCACATGCCGGCTGGTCCACGCCACCATGCGATCAAATTTTCCCTCGGCGATAAGATCGACCGCGCGGACGCCGAAGGCCGATGCGAAAAGCCGGTCGCGCGGTGACGGCGTGCCGCCGCGCTGAATATGGCCCAGAACGGTAACCCGGGTTTCCGCGCCGGTCATATCCGATATGCGCGCGCCAAGATGATATCCGATCCCGCCGTGACGTTTGCGTCCTTCCGAATCGGTGACGGAAACGGTTTCTCCAACTTCGTTCTTGACCGCTTCGGCCACCACGACCAGCGCAAAGTTTCGTCCTCCTTCGCGGATGCTCTCGATTTTGCGCGCGACGCCTTCCATCGTGTAGGGGATTTCCGGCATCAGGATGACGTCCGCTCCGCCGGAAATGCCCGCCGCCAGGGCGATATGCCCGGCGTCTCGGCCCATGACCTCCAGCAGCATCACCCGGGAATGGCTCGCCGCCGTGGGGTGCAGCTTGTCGAGCGCCTCGGTCGCGACATCTACGGCCGTGCCAAATCCGATGGAGTTTTCCGTTATGCCCACATCGTTATCGATGGTCTTCGGAATGCCTATGAGGTTGAGCCCACCCTGCTGTGCGATGCGTCTGGCAATGTCCAGGCTGCCATCGCCGCCGACGACAATCAGCGCATCCAGGCCAAGCTGCCGGTATCCTTCGATGATTTCCCCGGACCGGTCCATGAGACTGCCATCGGGCATGGGATAGGCGAAAGGGTCGCCCTTGTTGATGGTTCCAAGAATCGTGCCGCCAAGCCGCAGAATATTACCGGTAAAGATTTTTAACGACAGTTCTTCATAGTCCATCGGGCGCTGCATCAGCCCAGACGTTCCCTGGTGAATGCCGAGTACCCGCCAGCCATACCCTTCGATCGCCCGGTGGGCGACGGCGCGAATGACGGCGTTAAGCCCCGCGCAATCACCGCCACTGGTCAGAATTCCTATTGTCTTGCTGTCGGCCATTGTGGTTTTCCCGGAATATCCCCGAACGTCGGCGAAAAAACGCTTGAAATCAGATATCCTTAAATTCAGACTCAAGGTAACTTTTTTCTGAATTTCTGTTATCGTATACCGATCCTGCGAACGGAACAGCAATTTGACAGAAGATAAAGAACAGTTGAACTATAAGCTGGCCGACCTGGAGACCGAGCATCGGGATCTTGACAGCGTGATCGCACGCGTCGTCGACAGTGTTCCGTTCGATCAGATACGACTTCAACGACTCAAAAAACGCAAGCTGTTGCTCAAGGATGAAATCATCCGGATACGGAGCAAGATTTTGCCGGATATCATTGCCTGAACAG
>CALGIA010000389.1 GCA_937916005.1 uncultured Rhodospirillaceae bacterium | reverse complement strand
ATCGGGAATCTTGTTTAATGGTATCAGTATCCCCTGCAATCGGAGATTATTGGGATACGGAAGTCGCAATGATCGGGTCTGGATATTCCTCAGATCGAGTTGATGAGTTTGCGTTCTATGAACTCAAGACTGAAATTTCCATACTCAACCCCCACCTCTTGGTTCAGACGTTCATCCCTCAACCGTTTCTTTTTTAGAATTGAGAAAACGTGAGTGTTGAAGAACCTTTTCCCTGTCGTGGTCTTGTATCCATTCTCATTCAACCAGACTGCAATCTTACGATACCCCAAACCCTCATTGTGTAGGTTCTGGATGATATCGTGCAGTTCGGTTTGGTAGTCGGAGTAAGGTGCAACAATGAGATTTCGGGTGGTTAGGACCATCTCGAAACAGAAGAATGCATCAACGTCATCGGATGGTGAATAACACCCACGTTGGAAACTACTCGACTGTCACCGATTTGGCGAGATTGCGGGGCTGGTCCACGTCGGTGCCCTTGAGAACGGCGACGTGATAGGCGAGGAGTTGAACGGGGATGGCGTACAGGATCGGCGCCACCACCGGGTCGACTTCGGGCAGCTCGATGGTCGCCGCCGCCATGTCGCCGAGTTTTTCGATGCCCTTCCTGTCGGACATGAAGATCACCTTGCCGCCCCGGGCAATGACTTCCTGCATGTTGGATGCGGTCTTGTCGAATAGGTTATCCGAAGGCGCGATCACGATCACCGGCACGGTTTCGTCGATCAGCGCGATGGGCCCATGCTTCATTTCGCCGGCCGCATAGCCCTCGGCGTGGATATAGCTGATTTCCTTGAGCTTGAGCGCGCCTTCCAGGGCAATCGGATAGCCGACGCCGCGCCCCAGATAGAGCACATCGGTTGCGCCCATGATGTCGGCGGCCAGTTCGCGGAGTTTTTCGTCGTTTCTCAGCACTTCGACAGCGCGCGACGGCACTTCGGTCAATGATGCGGCCAACACCGCCTCGGCCTGCTCATCGATGGCGCCGCGCGCGCGCGCCGTCGCGATGGCGAGGCACGCCAGCACGGTAAGCTGGGTGGTAAAGGCCTTGGTCGAGGCGACGCCGATTTCCGGACCCGCATGGGTTTGCAGCACCAGATCGGATTCCCGGCTGATGGTGCTTTCCGGCACGTTGACGATGGACACGATGTGCTGGCCCTGGCTTTTGGCATAGCGCAGGGCGGCCAGCGTATCGGCGGTCTCGCCGGATTGGGAAATGAACAGCGCCATGCCGCCTTCGCGCATGGGGGCCTCGCGATAGCGGAATTCCGATGCGATATCGATTTCGGCCTGAATGCGGGCAATGCTTTCAAACCAGTACTTGGCGACCATGCCCGCATAGTAGGACGTGCCGCAGGCGATAATGGTGACGCAGGGAATCTCGGCGAGACTGAACTTCATGTCCGGCATGGAAATGCTGAAGGCCGCCGGATTGAGAAACACGTTCAGCGTATCGCCGATCACCGCCGGCTGCTCATAGATTTCCTTGAGCATGAAATGACGGTAATTTCCTTTTCCCGTCATCGCGCCGGAAATTTCCGAGGCCCGGATTTCTCGGCTCACCTCTATGTCGTTCTCGTCGAAAATCGTTGCGCCGTCACGTCGCAATTCGACCCAATCGCCTTCTTCCAGATAGGCGATCTGCCGGGTCAGATGGGACAGCGCCATGGCATCGGAGCCAATGAACATTTCCCCATCGCCATACCCCAACGCCAATGGACTGCCGCGCCGGGCGCCATACATCACGTCATGTTCGCCGGAAAACAGGATCGCCAGCGCAAAGGCGCCATCAAGCCGTTTCAGCGCCGCGGCCACCGCATCGCGCGGCCGCATGCCCTGGTCGAGATTGTCCGAAATCAGGTGAACCACCGCTTCCGTGTCCGTGTCGGAGGAAAAACTATGGCCCTTATCCTTCAGTTCCTTACGCAACTCATGAAAATTCTCGATGATGCCGTTATGCACCACGGCGACCCGGCCATCGCTATGGGGGTGGGCGTTTGTCTCATTTGGAAGGCCATGGGTCGCCCATCTCGTGTGACCGATGCCGACCAGGCCCGAAATGGGATCCGTTTTCAGGACTTCCGATAAGTTTACAAGCTTGCCTTCGGCGCGGCGGCGTTCGATGCCGCCATGGACCAGCGTGGCTATCCCGGCTGAATCATAGCCGCGATATTCCAGCCGCCGCAGGCTTTCGATCAACAGGGGCGTTACCTCGTTATCGCCGATAATTCCGATTATGCCGCACATCGGTAGTCAGCCCTTCTTCTTGTTTTTTTCGGCGCTTTTGCGGGATCGGTATTCCACCGCCCAGCCGTCCAGATGTTTCTGATCGTTCCGTTCGACCGCCAGCGCATTCGCCGGCACGTCGGTGGTGATCACGCTGCCCGCGCCGATAATGGCGCCGTCGCCCACGCTGACCGGCGCGACCAGCGCCGTGTTGGAGCCGATGAACGCGCCGGCCCCGATATCCGTATGGGATTTGAAAAAGCCATCATAATTGCAGGTGATCGTGCCCGCGCCCACATTGGCGCCGGCGCCGACCCTCGCGTCGCCCACATAGCTGAGGTGATTGACCTTGGCCCCGGTCTCGATCAGGGCGGCTTTGATCTCGACGAAATTGCCGATATGGGCGTCGATCCCGATCCGCGCGCCGGGGCGCAGCCGGGCGAAGGGTCCGATGATCGCGCCGTCGGAGATGTCGGCGCCCTCGAAGTGGCAGAATGCCCGAATTTCCACGTTGTTGCCGACCGTGACACCCGGGCCGAACACCACGTTGGGGCCGACCGTCACATCGCTTCCCAGCACCGTATCGAAATTGAAATAGACGGTGGACGGATCGGTCAGCGTCGCGCCATTGGCCATGGCCGCGTCGCGCAGCCGTTCCTGCATGACAGCTTCGGCGATGGCGAGTTCGGCCCGGGCGTTCACGCCCATGACCTCGCGCTCATCGGCGACTTCCGTCACCGCGCAGGTCAATCCCCCGGCGCGCGCGATCGCAACGATATCGGTCAGGTAATATTCTTCCTTGGCGTTGTCGTTGCCCACCGCGTCGAGCAATTCAAAAAGATGTTTTCCGTCGACCGCCATGATGCCCGCATTGCAGACCGGAATGTTTCGCTGGTCCGGGTTTGCGTCGCGCCATTCCACTATTGCCTCCAGCGCGCCGTCCGAGCCGGTGACCAGCCGGCCATATTGGCCAGGGTCATCGGGGCGGAAGCCCAGCACGACGATTGCCGGATTGCCCGGCCCGCGCCTTGCGTCCAGCATTGTTTCCAGGGTTTTCCGGGTCATCAGGGGCGTGTCGCCAAACAGGATCAGCACGTCGCCGTCGAATCCGGCCATCTCGTCCCGCGCCGCCAGCACGGCATGCGCGGTCCCCAGCGGCGGGTCCTGGATTGCGGTCGGGACCGGGGCCACCGCCCTGGTCACTTCCTGTGCATCGCGCCCGGTGACCACGATTTTGCGGTCGAAGGACAGCTCGTCGAGCCGGTCCAGCAGATGGAGTACCATCGCGCGCCCCGCCACCGGGTGCAGGACCTTGGGCAGGGCGGATTTCATGCGGGTGCCGAGTCCCGCGGCGAGAACGATTGCAGCTGATTTTTGGGCCGTCATGGCGCCACGTAATCCCCCAAGAGCCCACCGCCAAGGCGGGTGGTTAGCGCCGGACCATGCCCGAGAGCGCTGAATATCGCGAAGCGCTGAAGTATTAACGCCTGGCGAGCATGCCCGCCACCGGTAAATCTACGGTTAACGCCCGACGGCCCAGGCGAACTTGCGGGTATTTCCATTGGTAGCCAGCTTTGCCTGGGTGAGATGGGCCATGACATCGCCCCAGCGGGTCTGAATTTCGATCCGCACCGGGACCGGCGGCGCATCCATAAAGGGACGTCCCATGGACACCGTCGCCGCACGGTCCGCTTCGCCCCATCCGCCATATGAATTCTTGCGGGTCTTGAAACCGGCCAGCCGGTCCATCTCGGCCCGGCAATTGATCACCGGGCCGGCATAGACCGAATAGCCGCTGCGGCGGATCGCGCCATCGCCAAGCCCCTTGAACAGCAAGTCATACCGCCGCCGCCCGTCAAACACCGGCAGGCGCTGGGCGCAACCGCGGTCCAGGTCGAGCTGTCGCGTCATTGCAAATATGGCGCTGGCCAGATCGATGGTGTCGATCAGGCTTTTCGCGCTGGGCTGGTCGTCCCTTGCCGCCGGGTGCGCGTCGGCCACCACGGGGCTGCGTCCGGGGTAGCGCAGTTCCACCCAGCGTTGACGCCCGCGCCAGCTATTGCGCTGGCCGGCGGCGACGGGACGCACGCCATCCTTGGTCAAGCGGCCTTTTGCGTAGGCCTTCATGGTCCAGGGGAACATCGTACCGATCAGGCCGAGGGTGCGGAAATTCATCTCCAGCTTATAGTCTTCCGCCGCCAGCCGGATATCCACGGCAAGACGAAGCACCTCGAACCCGCCATAGTAAACCCGATAGGTCAGGGCAAGGTCGCGGGCAGGATCGGCCGGCGACCGCGCCGCAGCGGGCGTAATCCAGGACAGAGCGAGCAAACCCGACAGGAGTAGCGCCTTGCGCGTAAAACCCATGAAATCAGACCTTCCGGTTCCGGGGACCATATTATAGCAAATGCGGGTCAAACCGTCCCAGAGCTTGTTTTTTAAGGGCGGGTTCCTTGACAGACGGGGCCGCGCCGCCTTAAATGCGGCGGCTTCGGCGGGCGCGTAGCTCAGTGGGAGAGCACTCGCCTCACACGCGAGGGGTCGCTGGTTCAATCCCAGCCGCGCCCACCATTTCCGAAAGATTTTCGGAGATCCCCCCGAGGCCGATCGTTAGCCGGTCTTGCCGCTCGTCAGGGAAATTTCTGCCATGCCTCATGCCCCTTCCGGCGATTTCAAGCTCTACTATGAGGAAGTCGGCGACGGCTATCCGATCCTGTTCATCCACGAATTCGCGGGCGACCATACGAGTTGGGAACCCCAGATGCGATATTTTTCAAGGCGTTATCGCTGTGTCGCCTATAACGCGCGCGGTTATCCGCCGTCGGACGTGCCGGAAAACGGCAATGATTACAGCCAGGATCATGCGGTCAATGATGCGGTCGCCGTGATGGACCATCTGGGCATCGACCGCGCCCATATTGTCGGGCTGTCCATGGGTGGGTTTTGCACGGTTCATTTTGGTCTGCGCCATGGGGCGCGGGCGCGGTCCCTGCTGGTGGCGGGCTGCGGCTATGGCGCGCCGCCCCGGGACCATGAGGAATTTTCCAAGATATCGCGCGATCTTGGCGACCGGATCGAACGGGAAGGCTGGGACACCATCAGCGAAGAATACGCCCAGGGTCCGACCCGGCTGTCGTTCAAGGGCAAGAACCCCAGGGGCTGGCGGGAATTCGCCGATAATCTGGCGACCCATTCCGGCCATGGCGCGGCAATGCATATGCGCCATGTCCAGGGCGGGCGGCCGTCGCTCTGGGATTTCGAAGACGGGCTCAAGGCGCTGCCCATGCCGGTGCTGGTGGTCAATGGCGATACGGATATACCCTGCTTGGAAACCGGCCTGTGGCTGAAACGGACGATCCCCAATGCGGGCCATTGGGTGCTGCCCAACGCGGGCCACACCATGAATATCGAGGAACCGGAATTGTTCAACCTGGGGCTCGAACGGTTCCTTGCCGAGGCCGAGGCGAGCAGTCTCGCGTAACAAAGCAGCTCAGACACATGGCCCACACCCACCATCACGACCAAGGCGCCAGCGAAAGGCGGGTGTTCTGGGTGATGGTGCTGACCTTCGCCTTCATGATCGTCGAGGCCGTTGGCGGGCTGATGTCCGGCTCACTGGCCCTGCTGGCCGACGCCGGGCATATGTTGACCGATGCCGCCGCCCTGGCGCTCGCCTGGTTTGCCTTTCGCATCGCGCGCAAGCCGTCGGATTCCCTGCGCACCTTCGGCTATCACCGCTTCCAGGTTCTGGCGGCGTTCACCAACGCCCTGGCGCTGATCGCAATCGCGCTCTGGATCTTCGTTGAAGCCATCCGCCGGTTGGTGGACCCGCTGGAAATCCTGGCAGCCCCCATGCTGGCGATCGCGATCGTCGGCTTGCTGGTCAATGTGATCGCCTTCGCGGTTCTGCGTGGCGGCGACCGGGACAATCTCAATCTCAATGCCGCAATGCTTCATGTGCTGGGCGATCTTCTGGGATCTGTCGCGGCCATCGTCGCCGCGCTGGTGATCCTCGGCTGGGGCTGGACGCGGATCGATCCGCTTCTGTCGCTACTCGTCGCGTTGATTGTTCTGCGCGGCGCAATGCGCCTGGTCAGGCGCACGGGCCACATTCTGCTTGAAGGCAGCCCTGACGATTTCGATGTCGACGCAATGCGGGCGACCCTGATCGAGGAAATCGACGATGTGACCGACATCCACCACGTCCATGCCTGGTCGCTGACCAGGGAACGGCCATTGGTCACATTGCATGCCGTGGTGCGGGCGGATGCAGATTACGCATCGGTACTGATCCGGTTGCGGACGCTGTTGACCGAACGATTCGGGGTCGACCATGCTACCATTCAGGTCGAACCCGGCGTAAAGCTGGAAAATCCGGCGATGTCCCCCGGGGAGCGCTAGAAATGACTGCAACGCCCATTCAACCGGGTTTTGTCCTGTGGCTTATGGGGCCCACATCGAGCGGCAAAACGACTGTCTCCAATGCGGTGGTGGAGCGGCTTCGAAACGCCGGCACGACCATCATTCATTTCGACGGCGATGAGGTGCGTGATTTTTTTGGCGATAATCTGGGCTTCAATCCCGAGGATCGGCTTCGGGTGGTCAGCACGCTGATCCATCTCGCCAAAAAGGTTTCCCTGGCCGGAACGAATGTCATTGTTTCCGCCCTGACCGCCAACCCCGACGCCCGCAAGCTGTTGGACGAAAATCTCGGCGACGCGGTCATCGGATTTATCCAGTGTTCCATCGAGACATGCGCCGCGCGCGACCCAAAGGGCTTGTACGCAATGGCGAAATCCGGCGAGATCGATACCCTGGTCGGATACAATACCGAGTACCCGGTGCTGGAAAATCCCGACATCGTACTCGATACGGAAAACGATCCTCTCGATGCGCTGGTTGACCAAACAATCGACTATCTTCGCAGTTCAGGCCGCCTGTTGGAACGATCCTGAGTCATGGCGATCGACGAAACATTTGATTACATCATCATCGGCGCGGGGTCGGCGGGCTGCGTGCTCGCCGCCCGGTTGAGCGAGGACAGCGACATCCGCGTGCTGATTATCGAGGCCGGCGGGCCCGACCGTGATCCGCTGATCCATATTCCGTTGGGGCTGGGCAGGATTTTGCCCGAACGCCTCCATGACTGGGGCTATGATACGGAGCCGGAACCCAATCTGGACAACCGCATATTCGAGACCACCCGCGGCAAGGTGCTGGGCGGGTCGTCCTCCATCAACGCCATGGGCTATGTGCGCGGCAACCGGGGCGATTATGACCGCTGGCGGCAATTCGGCCTGACTGGCTGGTCCTACGCCGACGTGCTGCCCTATTTCAAACGGACCGAAAGCTGGCAGGGCGGCGCGGACGACTATCGGGGCGGCGACGGACCCTTGCGGACGAGGCCCCGGAATCCGACCGATCCGTTGTTCATCGCCTACATGGAGGCCGGACGCGAAGCCGGCTATCCCATTTCGCCCGACTATAACGGGGCCCAGCAGGAAGGCTTTTCGACCGGCCAGGCAAATATCGGCGGCGGGCGGCGGATGTCGGCGGCAGTGGTCTATTTGCGCCCGGCCATGTCGCGGCCCAACCTGAAAGTTGTCACCAACGCCCTGGTGTCGCGGGTGGCGATCAAAAACGGCCGCGCGACCGGGGTTGACTACCGCCTGGGCGGCCAGGCAGTGACGGCGGCGGCAAGGCGCGAAACCATTGTCTCCGGCGGCACGATCAATTCGCCGCAAATCCTGATGCTGTCGGGCATCGGCGATACGGCCCATCTCAAGGACATGGGCATTGACGCTATTCACCATCTGCCGGGCGTTGGGCAAAACCTTCAGGATCACCTGTCCGCGATGGTTCATATGCGTCGCTGCGCGCCGGGACCGTTCCGCGCTAATCTGCGATATGACCGGCTTGCCTTCAACATGGCGCGCGCCTATCTGACCGGCACCGGGCCGGCGACCAATTTGCCGCTCGGGCCCATGGCGTTCCTGAAATCACGACCCGAACTGGAACTGCCGGATATCCAGTTTCTGTTTCAGGGAACGCCGCCCGGCGTGACCGCGTGGTTTCCCGGTATTCGGCCGGGCTGGCAGGATGGTTTCTGCTGTCGTCCGGTGCTGCTGCGTCCGGAAAGCCGGGGGACCATCAAGCTGGCGTCGGGCGACCCGGAAACGAAGGTTGTCATCCGCCAGAACTTCCTGGATTCCGAAAATGATCTCCGCACGCTCCGCGCCGGTTTCAGAATGGCGCGCAATGTGATGTCACAGCCATCTCTTGCCGCGTTCCAGGATGCCGAACTGGCTCCGGGCCCCGGCGTCAATACCGACGATGAAATTGATTCCTATATTCGCGCGACCTCGGCGACGGCCCATCATCCGCTCGGCACCTGCAAGATGGGGATCGACGACAATGCGGTTGTCGATGCGGAGCTTCGGGTGCGGGGCGTGGACGGGTTGCGCGTGGTCGACGCGTCAACCATGCCCGATCTGGTCGGCGGCAATATCAATGCAGCCGTCCTCATGATCGCGGAAAAAGCCTCGGACATGATAAAAGGCCGCGTACCTCTGCCTCCCGCGGAAATCTAGATCCGCTTGCCGCCCCGGCCCCGGCCCGATGACGGGTCGAGGAAGATTTCATCGGGTGACATGCGGCGCGAGATCAGGCCCGAATCATGGGAATACATGATCGCGGTCTCGAGATTGTGCCGGTTGCTGTCGCCGAGCCCATATTCCCAGGCGTCCGGCCCGAAGATTTCACGTTCCCGGTCGAGATAGTGCCGGAACCAGGCCAGCGGCACGATCCGCGGGTTTTCCATCCTTGCATAGGCCGCCTTTTTCGATTTCTCGAAGGCCTGCATCAAATTGGTCGGCAGCCACGGATGGGCGTCCACCAGTTCCTGACGGATCGCCGTGACATGCATGATGGGGAAAATACCCGTGCGCTTGAAATAGGCTTCTTCCTCGGCCTGATAATCATCGAACAGACGTGTTACGCGGGGGTCGCCCTGCAGGATGGGCTCAATCAGATCCGGGTGCAGCACGGCGTCCAGTTCGCCGTCGGCCAGCATCCATTCGACCTGCTTGCCGGGCGGCGCCTTTTCGATGACCAGTCCTTCATGGGGCTCGAACGCCACGTCCTCATCCAGTTCGGCGACCCAGGTCACATCCCGGTGGGGCACGCCATATTCATGTTCCAGCATGCCGCGCAGCCACAGGATCGCCGTCGCCTGGAAGGTCTTGACCCCAATGCGCTTGCCGATCAGGTCCTTGGGTTTTTTAATTCCCGCATTGGCGTTGATGAAGATGAAGCCGTGGCGGAACCGCCGATGCAGAAAAACCGGGATCGCCTCAAACGGCTGTTTGCGGTCGGCGGCCATCAGGTAAGACGACATGGAAAGTTCCGCCACATCAAACTCGCCCCCCCGGATCATGCGCCAGTGGCGGGACGATGAATCCATGTCGGTCAACACGGTCAGATCGACGCCGTCGACCGTCACCGACCCTTCCTTCAGGGCGCGGATGCTTTCGTAATCGCCACAGGCGAGGGTCAGCGGAATATTTTTCGACATGGACGACCTCGTTGCTTCGGTAAATTCAGCACCAGAATAACAGCGATGGCCCGCCGATGCGCCCCCTTAACCCTTGTCGGCGTGTTCTTCCTTCCAGAGACGGATCAGGGCCTGACCGCCTTCATTCATGGCGCCGACGCCGGTCATCAGGGCGGCGATCTCCATCACCTTGTGAAGTTCCTGCCAGGACGCGCCGTATTTGCGCGCCGCCTTGGCGTGCCAGTACGACCCGGCGCTGGCCCGCGACACCAGCAGGCAGAACGCCAGAAGCTGGGAGGTTTTTTTGTCCAGCACATCGGAATAAAGCGCCAGGGCGCGGAATTCCTCGGCGACCTGGGTGAATTCGGGCGCAATTTCCGCGCCGATCGCCATGCGCTGGGCCGGCAAGGGCGGCATCTCGCCGAACGATTCCACATAGTAGGGATCGATATATCGGGCGATTTCGTCGGGGATTTTCGGGCTGTCGGTCATGTGGAATCCCACTCTCTGGTTTTTCCGTGCTGATAATGATTGACCGATTCTACACCGGCGCGGTCCAATCCCCCAAGTCCGGTTCACCCATAAGCCACGGAGCCAACCATGGTCATCCCAACCCCAATCAGGCGCATTGTCAGCGGTCATGACGCGCAGGGGAATTCGATTTTTATCGCGGACGGCGCGGCGCCCAATGTCAATGTCTTTGAAAAAGGCGGTGGCATGGCCGTGACCGAATTGTGGTCGACCGACGTGACGCCGGCCAGTAACGCGGGCAACGACGATGCCGCCGATATAAAATTCGCACTGGAACCGCCGCCCGGGGGCAGCAAGTTCCGGGTCGTGGAATACCCGCCCGACTCGGTTCGTTTTTCCCAGGGCGGAAATGCCGGAACCACACGCGAAATGCGCGGCGGCGCGGATGTCGCGACCGATACGGATCGTCATCCCGGCATGCACAAGACCGCTTCGCTGGACTACGCCATCGTGCTCAGCGGCGAGATTTACGCCCTGATGGATGAAGGTGAAACCCTGATGCGGACGGGCGACGTACTGATCCAGCGTGGCACGTCGCACGCCTGGTCGAACCGGACCGACCAGCCCGCCCGGGTCGCCTTCGTGCTCGTTGGTGCGGAAATTTTATAGGACGACGGCTCCGGCCCGCTCCCCCACCCGGTCACCCATAGATTACGATCCCGTGGGTCGCCGGGTGGGGAGCGGGCCGGTGCCGCGACTGAATTCAAAATTCTTCTATCGGTCCCGGGATACATCCATGAGCTGTTTCTGCTGGCCGCCATCGATTTCGATCATGGTGCCGTTGACGAAATGGGCCAGGTCGGACGCCAGATAGGTCACCAAATTGGCGACCTCTTCGGTTTCGGCAATGCGGCCCAGTGGGATTGAGCGGGGCGCCAGCTTGTCAGCCTCTTCGACGGAAATATTCATGTCCCGCGCCATCGCCTTGACCAGCCCATCCCAGCGTTCGGTGCGGACCGGCCCCGGGTTGACGGCGACGAAGCTGATATTGTCTTTTCCGTAGCGCCCGGCCATGGACATGGTGAAATTCTGGCCCGCCGCATTGGCCGCGCCCGGCGCGATTTCCCAATAGGAATGCTTGATGCCGTCATTGCCGATCAGATTGACGATGCGGCCGTGGCCCTGGCGCTGCATATGGGGCAGCACCGCCTTGGTGCAGCGCACATAACCCATGAATTTGAGCTGCAGGGACAGCGCCCAGTCTTCCTCGGTCAGGGTCTCGATCACGCCGCCGGGCGCGGAGCCGGCATTGTTGATCAGGATATCGGCCCGGCCGAAATGGGCGACCGCCTTGTCGACGAAATTCTCCGCGTCGGCGGGGATCGTCAAATCGGCGGCGATGGGCAGGATCTCGGCGCCGGTTTCAGCGGACAGCTCATCGGCGGTGGCTTTGAGGTCCTCGAAATTCCGCGAGCAGATCGCGATCCGGCATCCTTCGTTGCCCAGTGTGCGGACGATTGCCTTGCCGATTCCCTTGCTACCGCCGGTCACGAGCGCGACTTTCCCCGTCAATTGCAGATCCATCTGAATTCCTCCCCGTGGGACATAGTTCTGGGTGGCGTTCATGCGGCCACCCGGGGATACTAGCTCAGTATTCAGGTTCAAAAAAGAGATGGGCGGCGAGAACATGGCGACCAGGGAAAAATTTGTCGGGCAATCTCCCGTCCGGGTCGAGGACGAACGGTTTCTGACCGGCGGCGCGAAATTTGTCGGCGACGTGGTGCTGGATGGATTGACCCATGCCTCGATCCTACGCAGCCCCCACCCTCATGCCCGCATTGTCGAGATTGACCCGTCAGCGGCCCTGGCCATGCCCGGTGTTATCGCCGTCTGCACCTATGCGGATTTCGCGGACATGGCGACCGAGATTCCGTTGCGGTTGGCCCCGATCGCCGGATTTGAACGTTTTCTGCAACACCCGCTGGCCAATGAAAAAGTCCGTTATGTGGGTGAGCCGGTTGCCGTGGTCATCGCTGAAAACGCCTATCTGGCGGAAGACGCCTTGTCGGCGATGGCGGTTGAGTACGATCTTCTTGCGCCTGTCGTTACCATGGAAGATTCCAAATCCGATAAGACGCTGGTCAATGAACCGGCCGGCACCAATATCGCCGTCAACTACACGGTTGATCACGGCGATGTGGACGCCGCCTTCGCCGACGCCGCCTACACGCGGCGGGAAACATTTTACTGCCATCGCCATGGCGCCGTTCCAATGGAAACCAGGGGCTTCGTCGCCAGATACGATAAATTGGCCGAATTTCTGACGGTCTGGGGCGGGACCAAGGTCAATTTCTTCAACCGCCGGATACTTTCCGGGATGCTCGACATGCCGGAAGAAAAGATGGATTTCATCGAGCTCGATGTGGGCGGCGGCTTCGGCAGCCGGGGTGAGTTTTACCCG